>CAYGRF010000057.1:0-16442 GCA_964352275.1 uncultured Caulobacterales bacterium | reverse complement strand
AGAATATGCGGCGGATGCGCTTAATCTCTTGACCCATTTAGTGAATACATTTGATGAAGCCGATACGCCTTACCTGTCGCAGCACCGTATTCAATATTCGGATGATTACGGCGATTATGACGACCTTGCGCGCCGTAGCGAGTGGGCGCAGCTTGGCGATGAGAGCGGGCCATCATGAGCGCGGAGCGAGAAGACTATAAACAGGCCGTGCATTATCAGCAAATGGCAGCCGATCCACGCGCCACGCGCCTGGCCTCAGCCAATGCGGGTTCAGGCAAAACTCGCGTCTTGGTCTCGCGGGTCTCGCGGCTTTTGCTCGACGGCGCCGATCCTGATAAAATTCTCTGCTTGACCTATACAAAGGCTGCCGCCGGCGAAATGCAGACTCGGCTATTTCAAACGCTCGGCGATTGGTCGGTGATGGATGAAGATGCTCTAAACCGGGCCTTGGATAGTTTGTTGGGAGAGCAGAAAAAACGCGATGCGGAGACCCTCGGAAAAGCGCGGCAGCTTTTTGCCCGCGCGCTGGAGACGCCGGACGGGCTGAAAGTCCAGACCATTCATGCGTTTTGTGAACGGGTTTTATCGCGATTTCCGATTGAAGCGGGCATCCTGCCGGGGTTCGAGCCCATGGACGATATGGACGGCGCAAGTCTGCGCGCGTCTGTGCAAGACAGTCTCTATCAACAGGCTTGGGCAGAGCCGGATAGCGCGCTTGCCAACGCGGTTGCGCAGCTTGCGGCCAGCAAAGCCGACATAACGCTTGAGGCGATTTTTATCTGGGCCGCGCAGAATTCGGAAGCCGTTCGGCAATGGAAAGCTACTGGCATGGCTGATCTTGCGCTATGTCTGGGTGTTGGTGAAAACGATACGCCAACATTATTATTTGATAATGCATGGAATAGTAAAGTAAGGCAGGCGATTAAACCCATGGCGCTATCTTTGATGGAGAGCAGTAATGCTAATGATCAAAAGAAGGCGCAGACAATATTGGACGCGCTCATCGCCCATGACATCGAGGCGGGCTTTGCGGCTTATGCGGAGATATTTCTTACCAAAAAGGGGGATATTCGAAAAGGGGCGGTGACGAAAAGCGCGCCCCCGGCGGCGCAAACGTTTTTCGGTGTCCGCAATGCTGAAATCCCGCGCGAGGCCGTCCGCGTCTATGAGACGCTGCAACTCATAAAAGGCGCTGAATGCCTGTCCATGAGCCGCGCTGTCTTGACCGTCGCGTCGGCTTTTGAACAGGCATACACACGGGCCAAGCGCGAGGGCCGGTTCCTTGATTTTACGGATCAAATATTGCTTGTTCGAAATTTGTTGACCCTGACAGAAGCGGCGGACTGGGTGCGTTATAAACTGGACGGCGGGATTGCGCATATTCTCGTTGATGAAGCGCAGGACACGTCGCCTGAACAATGGACGATTATTGACGCGTTGAAAGACGGATTTGCCTTGCCTGATCCTGAATGGCCGCATGATCGGCCCAAGACGTTTTTTGCAGTTGGGGACGAAAAGCAATCGATTTATTCTTTTCAGGGCGCACGGCCGGAATTGTTTATTGGAAAAATAAAAGACTATGTCGGCGACAATATAAATGAAGCCCTGACAATGGGCATGTCGTTTCGCTCTGCGCCAGAAGTGCTGCACGTTGTGGATAGCGTCTTCGTAGACAATGGCGGAATAAACCGCATGTTCAATATCGACGCTCTTGGCGGCGGCGCCTTCCAAATTAAACACAGCGCGTTTCGGCAGGATGCAGGACAGGTAGAGCTTTGGCCTCTTGCGCCTCGCCCGGAGCAGCCGGAGGAAGAAATTCCGTGGGATATGACGCCTGTGGATAGCTCCCTTTTATCCAGTGCCCGCGAGAGCTTGGCCCGGGGTATTGCAGAGACGATCAAGCAATGGCTGGATGAGGGCAAGCCCGTTTATGATCGGGAGGAGAAACACACCCGTCCCATGCAGCCCGGCGATATTCTTATTTTAGTGCGCCGCCGTAATGCGTTTTTTGATGGGGTTATTCGCAACATGAAATCCATGGGCATCCCCGTGGCCGGTGCTGATAGGCTAGTGCTCAAAGAGTCCATGGCGGTGAAAGACATGCTCGTATTGACGCAATTTGCGCTCTTGCCCAGCGATGATTTGTCTTTGGCTCAGGTGCTCAAAAGTCCGCTTTTCGGGTTTTCCGAAGATGATCTCTTTGCTTGCGCTAGCCGGAGAGGCGAGATGAGCTTGTGGGAGTCGTTGCAAAACCAGACTTTTGAGGGGGCCGCTCAAGCCGCCGAAACTTTGGCGATAATCCAAAAATATGCGCGGAAATACGCGCCATATGAATTTTATGCGCGCGTTCTCGCCATGACAGATGCGGCTGGGCATAGCTATCTGAAACGGTTTCATGCCCGCTTGGGCATTGAGGCAGTAGATGCCTTAGAGGCGTTCCTTGAGCAGGCGCTGGCGCATCAAAGGCGGGGCGCGCCGTCTCTACAGCATTTCCTGCAAGCCTTTAGCGCCGGGGATCAGGATATTAAGCGCGAGATGGATGCGGACGGCCACGAGGTGCGGGTCATGACCGTTCACGGGGCCAAGGGCCTCGAAGCGCCTGTCGTGTTTTTGCCTGATACGACGCAGCTTCCCAGCAGCCGGGGCGGGCCCGGCATTATATCGGTCGGTAGCAGCTATGCGTATTTGCCCAGCAAGCCCGATACGCCGGACAGCCTGTCGGAGGCCCGCGACGCAATTAAAACTCGCGAGCGCGAAGAATATATGCGCCTGCTCTACGTGGCTATGACGCGGGCCGAATCGCGCCTTATTGTCTGCGGTTTTGAAACTGGTCACCGAAGCGGCAAGGGCTATAGTGACGGGTCGTGGTTTGACGAGGTCTCAAACGCTATGGGCGGGCTTGAAACGCAGGTGGTTCATACGCCCTTTGGCGATGGCCTTATGTACGGCGCTGCGCCAAAGCCGCCAACGGCTACGGACGACAAAACCGGCCCCGGTAAAGCGGGCCTCCCGGCGTGGGCTTTCAATCAAGCTAAGCAGGAGGTGGAATCTGTTACGCGGGTAACCCCGTCTCATCTGCTCGCGCCGCCGCCTGCTCTTGATATGCCGACCCGCTCGCCGCTTGACCAATCGCCGGATCGTTTCAATCGCGGTAATCTCATCCACAAGCTTCTTGAAATCTTGCCGGATTTCGAGCCTCAAGACAGAGAGGCGCATGCACAGGCTTTCCTCAAAGCCCATAAGGATATGGAGCCCGCGCAGAAAGCGGAAATCTTGGACGAAGTTTTCCGTGTCCTGAATGATCCGGAATTTGCGGCGTTATTCGCGCCCGGCAGCCGCGCCGAAGTTTCCCTTGCGGGGCGGGGAGCAGGACTGCCGCAAGGCCTGTTTATCAATGCACAGATTGACCGGTTGGCCGTCACAGATGATCAGGTCATGATTGTGGATTATAAATCCAATCGTCCGCCGCCGCATGACCCGGAGGATGTTCCCGATATTTATTGGGGCCAGATGGCGGCCTACCGCGAACTCGTCAAAGAGATTTACCCGGGCCGCGAAATTGTGTGTGCTCTGCTTTGGACAGACGGGCCGTTCATAATGCGCCTTGATGAAAAACGCCTCGACGCGGCCTTGACGCTGATTGGTAGCGTCCTTACCTAATGCACTTAAGCGAGTCACAAGGAGAACATAATGGCCTCTGTTAAAGTCACAGACGATAGTTTCAAAGACGATGTAATCGGGTCAAGCACGCCTGTTTTGGTGGATTTTTGGGCCGGATATTGTGCGCCGTGTAAGCAAATGGCGCCCGCTCTGGAAGAGATCTCCCAAGAATTTTCCGGTAAAATGAAAGTCGCTAAGATCAATATCGAAGAAGACCCAGAAGTCGCGGCAAAATTCCATGTTCGCGGCATTCCTACCATGATGATTTTCAAAGACGGACAAGTCGTGGCGACGAAAGTCGGCGCTATGACGAAACGTAAACTCTCTGACTGGGTGAGCGAACACGCTTAAACCGCCCGCAAAATACTGACTAAAAATGCCGCCCTTTGACAATTCCGTCAAATAGCGGCATTTTGCGCTTATGAATTACGCAAAATCACCGTTTCATAAATTTATGGGTTGGAAAATCTGGGTGCTGATGGGCATCACTCTGGCCTATTCATTCTGGTATGTTTTTGTGGGCCCGTACAGCGAACTCGCAGGGCTGGCACCGGGCATGCCGCTCGAACAACGAGGCTTTTACACAGGCGCTGATGCTGTAGCCGTTTTGAGCGGCCTTGATGATGTTGGCACGCGCAAGAAATACATCTCCTTGCTGTTTGATCTGCCTTATATGATTTTATGGGCACTGCTGTTTGAGGCCCTTATCGGGTTTGGCATTCGCCGGATGAAAAAAACCAAACCGATTTGGGGTCTGCTGTTTTTTCTCCCCATCGCCTTCTTGCTGACAGATTTCGCTGAGGATAGTTTTCTCGCGCTCACCTTAGCCACAAATTCGCAACTGTTGGGATCGATCGCGGGCATAATGACCGCACTAAAAGTTTTCACCTATATGGCGGCGTCGCTCACAGCCCTTGCGATGGGGATTGCGGGACTTTATGTGTGGGCGTTTAAGCGTAAAAATTCCTAATCCCGGTCATAGGTGAGGGCCATAAACACGTCTTCGAGATCCGGTTCTTCTGTGCGCAGATCGCCAATGGAGATACCGCCCGCTTTAACCTGCGCAAGCATGGCTGAAATGGAATCTTTGCCACTACGGTAATTGATCGAAAGAGTCCCATTATCGGATAAAGACGCGTCCAAACTATTAAGGCTGCTGGGCAGTTTTGTAATGCGCTTTGCCGGCGTGATTACAAGGGTACGTTTATCAAGCCGGGATAAAAGCGTCGATTTTTCCTCATTGGCAGCGATTTCGCCGTTATGAATAATCGCAATGCGGTCACAGAGCGCTTCGGCTTCTTCGAGATAATGGGTGGTCAGGATAATCGTGGTGCCGCGCTGGTGCAGCTCTTTCACATACTGCCATAGTTGCCGCCGCAGTTCGATGTCAACGCCGGCTGTCGGCTCATCGAGAATCAGCACGGGGGGATTGTGCACTAAGGCCTTACCGATCAGCAGTCTGCGTTTCATGCCGCCGGAGAGCTGCCTCACATAGGCGTCGCGTTTATCCAGCAATCCCAAAGCGTCGAGAATTTCTTCGCTTCGGCGTTCTGATTTCGGGACGCCATAATATCCGGCTTGTAACTCCAATGCCTGAAACGGCGTAAAGAACACATCCATTGCGATTTCCTGCGGGACAACACCGATCGAGGCACGAGCGTGACGGGGATCAGAGTCAATATCATAACCGCAAATCCTGGCTTCGCCCGATGATTTGACGACGAGTCCCGCCAGAATATTGATGAGGGTAGACTTCCCGGCACCGTTAGGGCCGAGCAGGCCGAAAATTGAGCCTCGCGGAATGGTTAAATCAACGCCTTTCAGCGCGACTTTTTCCGGTGACTTGCGAGACTTTTTATAAGTCTTTCGTAAGTCTTTGATCTCTATGGCTGGCGTTTCGGTCATATTCGGCCTAACAGGAATTGACGCGAACCGAAGGCTCGCTTATCTGTAATGTAGACTGTTCATTATGCAAAGAGACACCAATGTCAAATACTGCGCCAACACAAGACACGGCAATCATCGTAACCACTACGCGCGTTGCATGTGACGGCGGCGGAGGGGCGCTGGGGCACCCGAAAACATGGCTGGATATGGGCCAAGATGACCATGTGGTTTGCAAATATTGTGACCAGCTCTTCAAGCTTGATCCCAAGGTTGCAAATAGTCACTAACCGGTATTATTCGCCGATGGCTTCCATATACATGTCGAGCAGGGCTTCCTGTTCGGCGCGCTCATGGGCTTCTAGTTTTCGCAGTGAGACAACTTTGCGCATGACCTTTGTGTCGAACCCAAAAGTTTTAACCTCGGCATAAACTTCCCGAATATCTGCGGCGAGTTCTGCTTTTTCGGCTTCTAGCCGCTCAATTCTGGCCACAAATTGGTTGAGTTTTTCGCGTGTCGCTTGGCCCATAGAGTCAGCGCGTTCATTATCGCTCATCATAATTTTACCCTGCTTGAAATTTCGCGCAAAGAATATGAAGCGGGCCCGCGCTTCGCAAGTCATGATTGGCCTTTTTCACAGATTGCTGTGGATGGAATTTCTGTTTAGTGTACCCTATATCATGGGAGAGTCAGATGAAAAAAAGTGCGTTATGTATCGGGGCCGCAACGGCGATATTTTGTGCCCCGGCTCTGGCCCAAGAGGTGTGTCCTGCTGGGAATGATTATACGCTCGCGATACACGGCGGGGCGGGCGTCATTCTCAAAGCAGAGATGGACGCCGAAAAGGAGGCCGCTTACCGGACGTCGATTATGGAAGCACTCAGCGTCGGCGATTATATGTTGAAAAACGGCGCCTCTGCACTGGATGTTGTCGAAGCCGTGATTGTCAGGTTTGAGGACGACCCTAAGTTTAATGCCGGAAAAGGCGCTGTGTTCTCTGCTGACGGCAAGAATGAACTGGACGCCGCGATTATGGATGGGCGCGACCGGGATGCCGGGACTATTGCCGGGGTCACAACCATCAAAAACCCGATTCGCCTCGCGCGAGCCGTCATGGAAAAGTCAAAACATGTGATGTTGCAAAGCAGCGGCGCAGAAAGCTTCGCGGCCGAAAATGGTTTAGAGATTGTCGAGCCCGATTATTTTTATACCGAGCGGCGTTGGAAACAGATGGAAAAGAAGCGCGCAAAGCAAGAAGGCGCTAATATCCATTTCACGGAGACACCCGAGACCAAATTTGGCACGGTTGGCGCTGTCGTGCGTGACGGATGCGGTAATCTGGCTGCCGGAACATCAACGGGCGGCCTGACAGCGAAAAAATGGGGTCGCGTTGGTGATACGCCGATTATTGGCGCGGGAACTTACGCTGATAACCGCTACTGCGCTGTCTCTGCGACAGGCACAGGCGAGTATTTCATCAGAGCGACGATTGCGCGGGATATTTGTGCCCGCAGGGAGTTCTTGAAAGAACCGATCCAAGACGCGGCAGATCATCTGATCCACTCAACGCTCACCGATATGGGCGGCGACGGGGGTATTGTCGCCATTGACGAGGCCGGAACGCCTGTCTTTAGTTTTAACACGCCCGGCATGTATCGTGGGTATGTACAAAACGGTACCTATAAAGTTGAGATTTTCGAGGCTAAGCCGTGAACCGGTTTGTGAAAGCGGTTTTGGCGCTCGTTTTCGCCGGACTTATTGGCGCAGGCATTTATATATTCGGGATATTAGTGCCCGGGACCGACGCAAAAATGAATGCTGTAACTCCGCATGAGCCTTACAGCGTATCAGACGCTGCAAAAGCCATGCACAATAGCCTGACAATCGCCGATCTTCATGCGGACACGCTTTTATGGCGGCGTAATCCGGTTAAGCGGCATGCGCGCGGGCATGTTGATTTACCAAGGCTCCGCGACGGCGGCGTGGATATTCAAATATTCTCGGTCGTCACCAAATCGCCACGCGGACTTAATTTTGATGGAAACTCAGCCGACGCGCCGGATGATATTAAAACACTGGCCATGGCGCAGCTCTGGCCGCTGCGTACCTGGAATTCTATTTACGAGCGGGCGGCCTATCAGGCTCAGCGCCTCCAAAAAGTTGAGGCAAACGCCAAGAACAATTTGATTATTGCGCGCAAGCGTTCGGATATTGATAGCGCGCCGGATAAATTGGTGGCCGTATTAGCGACTGAAGGCTCGCATCCCTTAGAGGGCAGGCTTGAGAATATCACGCGTCTTTATGATGAGGGCTACCGCATGATGGGGTTGCAGCATTTCTTTGATAATGAACTTGGCGGATCGCTCCATGGCCGCGAAAAAGGCGGGTTGACGGATTTTGGACGGCAAGCGGTCACTATGATGCACGACATGGATATTATTGTCGATGTTGCGCATTCCTCGGAGCGGATCGTGCGCGATGTGCTCGCTCTGTCAGATGACCCTGTCATTATATCCCACGGCGGGCTTGCAGGCTTTTGCCCCCGAACGGCCAATCGAAACATGCCGGATGATATTCTAATAGAGATTGCTGGCCGGGGCGGCATTGTCGGTATTGGATATTTCGACGGCGCGATTTGTGATATTTCGCCCAAGGGCATTGCCAAGACCCTTGTCGCCGCTATTGATCTTATGGGCGTTGATGCGGTGGCTCTCGGATCTGATTTTGACGGCACTGTAACCACCAGCCTTGATACGTCCGAGCTGGCGGCGATTACGCAAGAGCTTATGAATTTAGGCTTGGCCGAGGCGGACTTGCGACAGGTTATGGGCGGCAATGTTAAGCGTTTTTTAACCGAAAACTTACCGGAATAGCCGTGAAAAGCTTGGTTTGATGCACCTGACGGCCATAAAAAAAACAACTCAAGCATAAGATTATCTTAAATTATCTATGACATAAGGCCTCTACGAAATTGTCAAAGGGGCCCGGTGTGTCAAATTCTGAAATCTTAGAGAAATATGATCTTGTTGTCATTGGCGGCGGCCCAGCGGGCAAACGCGGCGCCATTCAAGCAGCAAAAGCTAATAAATCTGTTCTTGTCGTTGATAAAGGTCTGACGGTCGGCGGCGTGAGCGTACATACGGGAACGATCCCCAGTAAAACCATGCGCGAGACCATCCTAAACCTTTCCGGCTGGCGTGAGCGTGAGTTTTATGGCCGTGGCTACAAAGTCAAAAAAGATATAACGGCTGAAGACCTTCACATGCGCTTGCGAGTGACGATAGCCCATGAGGTTGAGGTTCTGGACAGCCAGTTTGACCGCAACCATGTTGACCGCGTTGCGGGCTTGGCGAAATTTGTTGATATGAATACAATCAGCATCACCAAACCTGATGGCGAGGTCTTCTGTGTTGATTTTGACAAAATCCTTTTGAGTGTTGGTACCCGCCCTCACCGGCCTCAAGGCATACCCTTTGATTCAAAGCGCGTTTTGGATAGTGATGAAATTTTCCGTACCCGTCGCTTGCCAAAGTCACTTATCATTATCGGTGCCGGCGTTGTCGGTGTGGAATATGCGACGATTTTTAACTCTCTCGGAATTCCCGTCACTTTGATTGAACCGCGTGAGACTCTTTTAGAATTTCTTGATGACGAAATTGTCGAAAACTTCCTGCAAAACCTACGTGACCGTGGCATGATTTTGAGCTTCGGTTGCAATGTGGTCAATATGAAGACCACAGAAGACCGCTGCTTTGTTAAGTTGGAAGACGGCCGGGTCTTTCAGTCTGATATGCTATTGTTTACAGGCGGGCGTGTGGGTTCAACGGACCAGCTTGGTCTGGAAAATTGTGGCCTTGAGGTGGATAAACGCGGGCTTATTGCCGTCAACGGAAACACATTCCAAACGAAAATACCGCATATTTACGCGGCCGGCGATGTTGTCGGGTTCCCAAGTCTGGCTTCAACATCAATGGTTCAGGGCCGCATTGCAGCCTGCCACGCTTTTAAAATACCCATGTCTTCACCGCCGGATTATTTTCCTTACGGGATCTATTCTGTCCCGGAAATTTCCACAATCGGCCTAACAGAACGAGAACTGAAAGCCAAAAACATTGCCTATCAATGCGGCGTGGCACGTCTACGGGAGACGTCCCGGGGACAGATTATGGGCGTTCAAACCGGTATGATGAAAATGATTTTCTCTTTAGAAACCCAGCATTTGCTCGGCGTTCACATCTTAGGGGAAGGGGCGACGGAATTGATCCATATCGGACAAGCCGTCCTTAATCTTGGCGGAAAGCTTGACTTCTTTATTGATAATATTTTCAACTATCCGACTCTCGCAGAGGCTTATAAAGTCGCCGCATTGGATGCGTGGAATAAAATGCAAAACATCACAATGGAAGCTGTAGCCGACAACACACCTATGTTCCATGATGATGACCCGATTAGCCCGATGAACTTTATCTCGGAGACGAATGCTTCACGAACGGCGTAATTTTTACTGGGATTGCGCGGTGCGATATTTCGCGTTGCGCCCCGCAATGATAACACTGATCGTGTAGGACTGTTGTGGATCCATATTCGCCATAATCATCCCGGCATTATCGCTGCTCATCTCGCGTAGGAAACCTGCCGCAAAAGCCGCATCCATCGAGTTAAAAATCTCGGCGGCTTGTTTGGGCTTCATGGTTTGGTACATGCCAACAAGATGCAGTAAGTCTTCATTCGCGACGGCTTTCATATTATCAATTTTAGCCTGAAGCGACGCGTTAGCGTCTTCTATCGTCGCCATTTGGGTTTTTAATTTTTCTTCAATGGCAGACAGAGCCACCTCGCGCTCAGATATTTCTGCCTTCCGCAGGTTCAGCCGCGTCATATCCGCTGTTATTGTCTCTAAAATATCCCCGGTCAGGCATTGCATATCCGGATTTGTGCTGGCTGTGTTTATATTGGCTTGTTGCGTCTCGCTTACGTCAGCCGCTTGAGCTTGCGGGACTATCTCGGTCGATACAGACGCAGCCCGGCTAATCACCAGCAGCCCAAAGGTGAGGCTGAGGACGGGCAAGGCATAGGTTTTCATGATGCGGCGCGCCGTAAGGGCCGAGGAGCTTGATCTTCGTCTTCATCAGTCTTCACCACTGAAGCCGATAAAACATGCTGGCTTTTTTGAATGGCGGCAATGATTTGCATAAGGCTTGCGGCTGTATTTTGGGCTTCATCCATGGCTTTGGGCAGCGTAATGTCCAGCATATCTTCCATTTTCGTGTGCTCCAGCCGTGCATTATCCTCGGCGCGGGTTAGCTCCATCACAAGGGCTTCAACCTTCGGCGTTGCGCTTTCTGAACGCTCGAGTAAATCTTTCAGTGTGGCGACTGCTTTTTGCGTAGAGTCTTGCGCGTCTTGCGCGGCTTTATGGGTGTCTTCAATCGCTTTGGTTAAATGGAGGATGGATGCGCCGACGCCCGTCTTAAGGCTGTTAAGCTTCTTGAGGCGTTGACTGAGAAGCCAGCAATACAGGCAGGCAATGGACGAAATGACAATGAGTAGTACGTCCGGTGCATAGGCCGAGATTTGAGTTGCAGACAATAGAATCATAATTACCGCACCAGAAAGTCAGTGATAAGAATGCCGTGAACGACTTCAGGGCCGAGAATCAGTTGAGCGCGGCGAAGCAATTGGGCACGCATTTGTGCCATGAATGCCGCATCATTGATTTGCTCGGGCTTTAGCGCGCGCAAATACCCGGTGAAGGCGTCACGAATTTTTGGATCGTTGGGATCAATATAATCTTCCTCGCCCGCCAGCGTTTCGAGCGTAATTCCGATTCTCAATATGAGCTGATCATTTTGCAGCGAAATCGTCAGGGGGTTAAGCTCAAGATAGGCTGTATCGACAGTAAGATCGAGCTTTGCATCTTCTGTGCTATGCTCGCCGCCCTCCGCGTGGGCCGTGTCTATGGCAACGGGTTCTGGCCGCGGCAACAAAAATACGGTTGCGAATGACGCAGCGCCAAGGGCGATGACTAAGGCGGCTTTTGATATAATACCGCCGCCCGATTTTGCAGGCGCATCCGCTGCATCACCGGCTTTTGCTTCAGATATGTTCTTTTTAGCCATGTTCGAAAGACTCACTCGTGCCTCTTATAAATGTGGCTTCGCATTTTAAGGTAAACTATCTGTTAACGCTTTCTACATAAACATTAACGTGCCGCAGTTCGGTGTAGGATTCACTTAAGTTTACTGGCCCCATAATGAATATTGTCAATGTATGGCTGAATTTATCAATACAGAATCGGGTGATTTCTGTACTCAGCGTGCTTGCGACCATTGCTGCGTTTTATTTTTTGGTCAGCGTTACGTTGAAACCGAAAATGGATTTACTCTATTCCGGGCTTGAGCCCGCCGCAGCCGGCGAAATTATCGCGAAATTAGAAACCATGGACGTGACATACACGGTCAAGGGCAACTCGATTTATGCCGATCAGACCCGGCGCGATTCGCTTCGGCTTGAACTGGCAAGAGATGGTCTGCCGCGTCAAAGCGTTGTCGGGTATGAATTGTTCGACGATATGAACAGTTTCGCCATGACATCGGATATGTTTGATACAGCCTATTGGCGCGCCAAAGAAGGCGAATTGGCACGCACCATGCTTGCCATGCCGTCGATCCGCAGCGCGCGCGTACATTTGGGAACACAGAAAACAACCGGGTTTTCAGGCGGCCCAATGGCAAAATCTGCGTCTGTGACGCTTTCAGCGTCCGGTGGTTTGTCAGCACAGCAAGCCAAAGCCATACAATATCTTACTGCGCTCGCTGTCTCAGGCCTCAACCCGGCCGATGTGGCTGTTATCGATACGACCCTCGGCGTTATCGCTGGGCCCGGCCTTGACGGGGAAATGACCAAAGGCGGTATGGGCGAACTTGAGCGTGCTGCTCAAATAAAATCTAACCTTTTAGGTCTGTTGGAAGCACGGGTCGGCGTGGGTAATGCACGAGTTAACGTGTCGCTGGATATTGACCGCGAGCGAATCACAACCGCAGAACGGAGTTTTGATCCTGACACGCGGGTTTTGAAGTCGCAAACCACCAACGAAATTACGGATACAAATACAGGCACTAACGGGTCCGTTACCGTGGCCAGCAATTTGCCTGAGGGCGAGGCGGGGAATAACCGGACGAGTTCCGACCGGAGCGAAACGTCCGAAACTGTTACTTATGAGATTTCTGAGATTGTCAAGAATACCGAAATCCTTCCCGGCGGGATTAGGCGCTTAACCGTTGCTGTCTTGATCAGTGATATTATGACCCGCGATGAAGCTGGTAATATTACGCGCACGCCCCGCTCCGCCGAAGAGCTCGAATCTTTGCAGGAATTAGTCAGCACAGCGGCAGGTCTGGACCAGACGCGCGGCGATGTTCTCACGCTCCGGAGCATGTCTTTCGACCAGCCCATTATTGGAGATATGATCGAAAAACCTGGCCTCATTGAGCAATTTATGGACCGTTATCTCTGGAGCATGGTGCAGGCAGGATTTTTGGCGTTTATTATTCTAGTCCTCGGCCTATTTGTTGTACGGCCACTATTAGCGCCGCGCATGGATGAGACCACGACTGAGCCCGGTCTGCTGCCCATGTCGCTTGACGGGACTGACGCAGCCGCGATTTCAGGCGGGCAGCCTGCTGCAATTTCAGGACAAGTCCCTGGGGAGACGCTTCGGATCGAAGACGGAACGCAGGGGGCAGAGAATGATCCGGTTGAAGCGCTCCGGTCTATAGCCAGTGAGCAATCTGCGGAAGCTGCAGAGCTGCTCGCAAGCTGGCTTGAAAATGATGTACAGCGAGCGAGCTAATGGACGTTGCGCTCCTAAAAAAAATGAATATTTATCCAACGGAAGCTGCAACTGCTGGATTGATACCAGACGCATCCCAAGGGGAGTCAACATTGGTTAAAGCTGACGTCTCTTTATTTCATGAAATGCCGCTGTCATCAGCGCGCGATACATCAGCGCCGTCTTCAAAACCTTATGATATACCAGAGGCTCCGCCCGAGACTAGTGCGGCGACTGAAGCGATGCAAACGGCGGACTATGACAGCGGACTGGCTGACGGTAAGGCCCAATCCGATGCGATTTATGAAGATACAATCGTTATCTTGCAAAAATCTGTTGATGCCTTGCAGTCAAAATTAAGCGAGATGGCCAATGAGATTGAGCATAGTCACATGGCGGCTGTAGTGGATTGTTTCCGGTCAATGATGCCGTCGCTTGTGCAAAAAGCCACAGATTTGGAACTGCAATCGGTCATTCGGCAAGCCTGTAGCGCCGCTAGTGAGGGCACTGTCCAAGTCCGTGTCCATCCTGATGATCATGTGCACACCCAGCGTCTGTGCCAGACAAACCCAAGCAAAATATCGGTAACGGCCGATGCCGCAATCGCGCGTGGATCCATCGGCGTTGAATGGGTCAGCGGCGGAGCCGAAATCAATTGTCAAGCTGCGGCTGATGCCTGCTTGGCGCTCTTGGATACTGTTCAAACGTCTGGAAAAGTAAATAATTTAACGGAGACGACCGATGGCTAAGGCAACTGCAAGCGCAAAAACCGATACTGTTCCTGAAGCAGAACGCCGGAGTAACGAGGAAAGCGCGGTGTATAAGCGCTCTATCTATGCCCTACCCGTATCGGTGCAAGTGGTCATAGGTACCGCCCGTCCGACTATTGCTGAACTGCTTCAAATGAAGGAAGATTCGCTGTTAAAGCTCGATAGTAAAATTGAAGACCCTGTGGATTTATGCATCAATGACAGGGTCATAGCACGCGGTGAGTTGATTGAAACAGACCCAGCCACGGGCGCTATTGGGGTGCGCCTGACACAAATTGTCGATATTTCAGAAGACATGCTGCAATGACAGAAGCGCCGAAGCCATATTACAGACGAAAAACTCTCTGGGCTTTGGCGCTCTTCAATGCCTTGATTGTTGGCGCGCTCTTTATGATGGGGCCGGATGCGCATGCGCAAGTAGCCAATGATGCGGCGGATTCAATATTAGGCGCACTGGGAAGCGCCCAAGCCGACGGAGACGCCGTTACTCTTAATGGCCGGATCATTCAGCTTTTTCTTATTGTAACTGTCCTCAGCCTTGCTCCCGGGTTGGCTATGATGATTACCTGCCTGCCATTTATGGTCATTGTATTTTCATTTTTGCGACAAGCGATTGGCTTGCAACAATCCCCGCCAAACATGATGATCATGGGGCTGGCGATGTTCCTGACGTTTTTTATTATGGAACCGGTTTTTATGAAGTCGTGGAATGAGGGGCTCTCGCCGCTCATGGACGGCGAGATCACCGAGCAACAGGCTATCGAGCGTACATTAACGCCCTTTCGCAATTTTATGGAAAGCCGCGTACAGCGCGACACGCTGGAGCGTCTTGCGGCAACCATGCCGCAGCGTAATTATGACCTCACGCAGGAGATTCCGTTTCCGCTCTTGGTCACATCTTTTATGCTCTCAGAGATCAAGCAGGCGTTTCAAATCGGATTTGTGATCTTTTTGCCATTTCTCATTATCGACCTGATTGTCGCCTCTATTCTCATGGCTATGGGGATGATGATGGTGCCGCCCGTGGTCGTTTCGCTACCCTTTAAGCTAGCATTCTTTGTCATGGCAGATGGCTGGATAAAGATAACAGAGGCGCTACTGCGCGGATATGGAGTGACGTGATGGCAGACCTGAATGCGCAAGACCTAGGCACGCCGACAATGCCCGGCACAGACCCTCTGGCACCACCAGCGGCGAATAATAACCGGCCGCTTACGTCGCCAGAAAAAGCGGCCGTTATCATTGCTCTGCTCGGAGCGGACCGCGCAGGGCCCGTTGTAGAAAAAATAGAAGACCGGCATTTGCGGGCCTTTATGAGCGCGCTTGAGAACCTTCAGCAAATTCCGCGAGAAAGTATGCTCGCTGTGGTCGCAGATTTTATTACGCAAATGAACACGCGACGCTCCGGTTTTCGAGGCGGCCCAATGGCGGCGAAAGAACTCGCTGAAAGCCTGTTTGAAGAAGAACGCGCGGCCCGTTTGTTTGGCGCGCCTCCGCCTCCGCCTGCGCCCAAGACGCCTGCGGATGTTGTTTGGTCGACATTGCGCGACAAAAAGGTTCCGGAAATTGCCGGGTATCTTAAAAAGCAAAAACCACCGGTCATCAGTATTATTCTGTCTCAGTTTTCCACGGATAAGGCCGGCGAAATTTTGGCTGAATTACCCGAAGATATTTCAGTCTCTTCTGTTTCAGAAATGTCTCGAGATATTCCGATTGATCAGCGCACGCTGGACGCTATAGCGGAGCTTATCCAAATTGAGTTTTTGGCAAGCGACGGCGAAGAGGAGGCGCATAGTTCAATTGCTTTTGTGAGTGAAGTTCTTGGGATTTTACCACGCGAGCGACGCGATGTCATGCTTGAAACGCTGGAAAAATCAGATCCGGAACAGGCAGAAATGATCAAACGGAAAATGTTGACGTTCGAAGATCTAACCTCGCGTTTGCCAACAACGGCTATTCCAATCATTTTCCGTGATTTTGATCAGGGAAAGCTCCTTAAGGTGTTAAAAGCGGGCGAGTCTCAGGAACCGAAAGTGATTGAATATTTTTATGCTAATATTTCTCAGCGAATGGCCGGGCAATTCAAAGAGCAGGTCGAGGAAATGAGCGATTTGACGCAAAAAGAAGCGGATGGGGCGATTTCAAGTCTTATGGGCTTTATCAGCACGTTGGAGCGTCAAAAGCGTATTACCCTTATCCGCCCAGCCGCCGATGCAGAGGCCTAGGGCCTTATTACTGCAGAACGAGTTCCGCATGTAGCGCACCGGCTGTCTTCATAGTCTTGAGAATATCAATC
>CAYGRF010000056.1:0-16502 GCA_964352275.1 uncultured Caulobacterales bacterium | reverse complement strand
GCTGGCGAAGTTGATCGCGGATATGCCGGACTTAGACGCGCTCATCTGCGGGCGCACAGCGGCAAAAGCCGAGAGTTTTTGCAAGGAATTATCCGGCGCAGCGCGTTTTACGCCGCTTAGCCTTGACCGCGCCAACATTGCGCAGGCGCTGAGCGAACACAGTCCGAACATTGTCGTCGACGCGTCCGGCCCCTTTCAGGATTACGGCGATGACCCCTACAGCGTTGTAAAAGCCTGCATCGCGGCGAACGTCAATTATATGGATTTCGCCGATGCTGCGGATTTCGTCTTTGGTATCAGCCAGTTTAATACCGCCGCCCGGGAAGCCGGAGTCGTTGTGCTTTCTGGGGTGAGCAGCTTCCCGGTTCTGACGGCGGCCGTTATACGGCTGATCGGCGGCGATATGAACATCCGAAGCGTGACCGGCGGCATTGCCCCCTCGCCTTATGCCGGGATTGGCCTGAACGTCATGCGCGCCGTTATTGGGTATGCAGGTGGGCCGGTAACCCTCAAACGCGGCGGGCAGGATTTTATAGCCAAAGGCCTGACCGAGAGCTTGCGATATACCATCGCGCCTCCGGGATTTTTACCGCTTCGCAATCTGCGTTTCTCTTTGGTGGATGTACCTGATTTGCAAGTATTGCCAGCAGAGTACCCGTCCATAACCGACATTTGGATGGGCGCAGGGCCGGTGCCAGAAAGCCTACACCGCATTCTTAATATGCTGGCCAAACTGCGCGCGGGATTGAAACTTCCGGCCTTCACGATCTTCTCGCCGCTCTTTTACGCTGTGCTCAACCTGATGAAATATGGCGAGCATCGCGGCGGCATGTTCATTGAGGTTCAGGGCGAAAAAGACGGAATAAGCCTGACACGGTCATGGCATTTATTAGCCGAAGGCGATGACGGCCCCTATATTCCGTCCATGGCGATTGAAGCGTTGCTGCGCAAATGGGCCGCAGGCAGCGCGCCCGCCGCAGGGGCGAGACCGGCAACAGATGAGCTAGAAACCGCAGATTATGAAGCCTTGTTTCAAGCTCGCGACATATGGACGGGAATGCGCGAAGCCGCCGCGCCGGAGCGGAGTGTATTTAAAACCGTGCTCGGTAGCGCGTTTACGGGTCTTCCCGCACTGCTGCAAGACATCCATAAAGGCGAAAGCCCGCATGAATGGACAGGTCAGGCCAATGTGGAAACCGGCAGAAACCCTTTGGCTAAGCTTATTGCCTTAATCATCGGGCTGAAGGTTCCGGATGGAAATATGCCGCTCCGCGTGAGTTTTAAGCCCGGCGAGGACAGCCAAGTCTGGACACGGGATTTCGATGGCCACACATTCTCAAGCCGCTTTCAAACTGGCAAAGGCCGCAGCGCGCATTTGGTAGAGGAATGTTTCGGGCCGATCCGCGTGGCGCTCGCGCTGGTTATAAAAGACGAAAAACTACATTTTATTCCGCGCCGCTGGTCTTTCCTTGGCATCCCTATGCCGCAGTTTTTACTGCCGCGCGAAGATAGCTATGAATGCGTCAAGGACGGCGTTTTTCGTTTTCATGTGAGGGTAAAGGTGCCTATCGCAGGACTGATCGCCGCCTATGATGGCTGGCTGGAGCCCGAAAAGCATGATATTTCACTAATCGTCGACTGACCAGCCTTCAGGGGTACGGTGGGCATCGATAATCGGGCCATCTTTATCCATGCTGCCATTATCCATACTGCGCATCTGGAATTGTGCTTCCATATCGCTGCGCGCTTTTTCAAACTGCGCCTTTGGACCGAAAGGGCGTTTATAGATCTTCGCCCGCGCCCAGAAGAACGCGAATGTCAAACCGCCTAAAATCAATAGGCCCGCCGCTATAAAAAAGGCAAAGGCCGCAGACGCTGCGATCACAAAAAGTCCGCCTAGCGCTGCTGCAACAACGAATAAAGTGCGAAAGATTTGGCCTAAAATTGTGGTTGGCCCGGTAATGTTAAACGTCCGTGTCATGTGTATAACTTCGTGACTTTAGCGCCAAAGGTCAAGGCCTCGCGCATTTAATTTTGGTAAGGGCTACTCTTTGCCCGTCCTCGGCGGTCCCGCGCGCTGGCGTTTTATTTCGCTGTAAGCCTTGTTTATCATCGCCATTTTATGGGTCGCGAGCCCTAAAAGTTCTTGCGGAAGGCCCCGCGCTGTTATTCTATCCGGATGGTTGGCTGCCGCCATACGCCGATAAGCCCGCTTAAGCTCCTCGTCCGATACATCCTCATCAATACCCAAAATCAAATACGGGTCATCCGAGGCGCGGCCCATATGCGCGGCTTTGATTCGGCTGAACTCCCGCTCGGAAAAGCCGAATATCTCCCCGACAGTGGTCAAGAATTCAAGCTCGTCCCGCGTCACAATACCGTCTGCCAGTGCGATATGAAACAAGCCGTCAAGCACATCTTCCAGCGCCGCAGGCTGCGCGCGGTACCGCTTTGCTACAATGGCAGCATAGCGCTCATAGCCCAGCGTCGTTTGCCGTGAGAGATCAAAAAACCGCCCGATTTGGGCTTCATCTTCGGCACTGGCCTGAAAAACCTGTTTGAACGCTTCGATCTCGTCAACCGTAACTAGCCCGTCGGACTTGGCCATTTTTGCGCCGAGCGCAATCAAAGCCGCTGTCACGCTCGCAGGGTCCTGCCGTCCGGGCTGACCGTCCTCGTCAATGCGCGGCGGCGGCCCGAAAAGACGCGCTCCTGCGGTGAATATTTTAGAGAGCAGACTCATGAAAGGCGGTGTGCCTTAATTTACCCATATCAGCAACATGCGTGTGTGCGGCTTTACCCCACAGCGGCCGATAAAATCGCGGTCACATCACCCGGGATTGTGTAGCCGCTCGCATCACCGCCCAAGAAGCGCTCAATGATGCGGCTGCCGGGGTAAAAATCCACCGATCCGAAGCCTACCTGCTTTAACAAGGTTTCCAATTCCTTCGGAGCGTAGCGCGAGAGAAATGGCTCGCCCATTTGCGACACCACAGCGCCGAGCTGCGCGAGACCGTCATCATTGAGCCCATCAGCTGCCCCGTAATCCGGGGACACGAAATCCATCACGATGCGGCTACCCGCCGGAAAACTCGCAACAACATCCAAAACGCCGACGACGGCATCATGGGTCAGATAAGGCTGTACGCCCAGCCATGGAAACAGGGTGGGCTTATCCATCGCCACGCCGCCCTCTTTTAGGGCCTGAGCAAGTGTTTGACGCTCAAAATCAAACGGCACATAGGTCAGGTTTTTCGGAATATCCGCGCCAATATCCGCAAGGCGTTCGCGCTTCCATGTTTGCGTGGCCGGGTGATCCACCTCAAACATCGCCATGCCGTCTGTCAGGTCCGCGCAGCGATACGCCGTCGAGTCCAGCCCTGCGCCCAATATGACAAGTTGTACGAGAGCTGTATTTTGTCCTGCGGCCAATTCCGCCTCAACAAGCGCGCTGCGGGCGCACACAGAATGCGAAATATGGAGCACAAATTGCGCCGCTGTTTCAGGGTCTGACAGGCCTGCAAAGACAGTAATAAGCCCGTCAACATGGTCTTTAAGTTCATCCTGGGACTTAAACCCGGCAAGCTCCATCGCCAAACTATCGCGGAGCAGCTTTGGCTCCGGCGCAAAATGGTGATGAAAGGCGCGCATAGCCGCTACCATCAATGCCGTCCGGCTTGGGCTTCCATCGATCATACAGTCTCCCCGATATTGTTTTTATTTTAGGGATGAAAACAGGTCTTGTCCATGCAGCGGTTATATCTCGGCTCACAATAGTTGCGGCCTACACCTGAATATTTTAACAGGGCATCATGCACATTCGGCTCGATGATATAACCCACCCGCACGTTCTGGCACTTTTGGAGTTGCACATGGCCGGAATGATGGAGACCTCCCCGAAAGACAGTGTTTACGCGCTGGATGTCTCCGGCCTCAAAATCCCGGAGGTGAGCTTTTGGACGGCTTGGCAGGGAGATGAACTTATGGGCTGCGGCGCGCTTAAAGAATTGTCCTTCCGCGCGGGCGAAATAAAATCCATGCGCACTGACCCCGCCCATATTCGCAAAGGCGTCGCTGCTGCGATTTTGGAGCATATTTTGGACGCAGCGCGACAGCGCGGATATAAGCGCCTGTCGCTTGAAACCGGATCCGGATCGGCCTTTGACCCGGCTCTTTCGCTGTATCGAAAATACGGCTTTACGAACGGCGAAGCCTTTGGAGACTATAAGGCCAGCGCCTTTAACCAGTTTTTACATCTGGATTTTTAACGCCCCTTTATGCCAAGAGCTTCGGCAAGACGAAGGCGGAAAACGCGCCGATAGCCCAGACGCCAAAACCGATATAGAGCACCCAGCCCCCAACCGCGCGCAGGCGTGAGCATAATTTGGCTTGGGCGGGATCAGCCGGACAGGGCATGTTGCGCGTCAGGTAACGCACAAACCAAGCCATACAGAGCAGCACAAAAGAGCCACCAAACACAAGCGGCTTACGCTCAGACAGCCAAATCAACTGCGGGACGTTGGCGGTGAGCGACGATAAAGCTGCGCCCATACCGAGCGTAATCATAACCGCCGGGAGCGTACAGCACACCAGCGTCGATAGGCTGGTCACCAGCGCTACCGCTGGCGCTGCGGTCTCCCGCAGAGCGAGTTTTGCAGAGCGCACGGGCGCGCCTATGATTTGGACGGTGGAATAAACTCCGAGCCGTCTTTGCGCGTGATCTTGGTCGCCGTATATCCGGCTTTTCGCACGATCTCGACAATGTCAGCGTTTTTCAAATCCATGTTTTCTGTCAAAGCAATCGAAAGAACTTTCGTATCCAAGTCCACATATGTCCCGCGCACTTCTTCGCGTTTTTTGAAGGTCTTATTGAGCGCTATCGAGCAAAAATCACACACAAGTCCGTTAAGTCCCACAGAAATATCAGAAATTTCGACAACCTCCGGGCCTTCCATTTTTTTGTCTTTAGCAAAGCTTATAGCGGGCGAAAATGCCAGCATGGCCGCGAGCGCAAGAATTGAAAATAGTCTCATGAGGAACTCCGTATGTGAGCGTTAAAATCTATGAATGTAATTGACCAAAGGCGTGCCTTGATCGTCTATACCGACTTCTAAAAGGCTTGGCCCCTTAAAAAACCGCATCAAAGCCGATGCGCCGAGCGTATCCAGGTCTTCCGGGCGGTGGTGGCCTTCGACCATAAACCATGTATGCAGCGCGCCCGTATTGGCAACATAAGGCGCTATCCCAAGGCGGCTATGATAGACGCTATAGTCACCATACCGCCCATTATCCCAATACTCCGCCGCGCCGGAGACGAAATATCGCCGCGTTTCCCAATCGCCGGACAGGCCTAAAAACAAAGCCGAGTCGTCTGCGCGCTTGGTCCGCATTTCCGCTCGGTCATTATTATCAAAAACTGACCCTATGGCAACACGGCCATAAATATTGGCTTGGCTGTCCGGTTTATTCCACCGTTTCATCAAACGGTTAAGCTGCGCGCCCGCGAAAGTAAAATCCCCCGCCCGGTCATAGCGCAGCCTGAGGCCCAAACTGTGCTGCGTATCAAATGTATAATGCACATGGGCACTGTTTTGATCCGCGTCATTGCGGAGCATCACCGTCCACGCATCCGGATAGGATACAGGACGGGCCTCGGCAACGCCCGAAAACAAAAGAACGGACACACTTAATATTGCAATACAGCGCATACCCCCCTATGGTATATACAAAGACATAAATCAACTCACAAAATGGTCATCTTATGACAGAGCCCCGGAAATCCCGCCGCGCCGCAAGCTTAAAACGTCTCTCCCGCATCGAAGGACAAGTGCGTGGCCTGCAAAACATGATCGAAGCGGATCGATATTGTGTCGACATACTCGTTCAAGTCAAAGCGGTAACGGCGGCATTGAAAAAGGTCGAAGGCGAACTCCTCAAAGACCACGTCGATCACTGCCTCGCTGCTGCCGTGGCCAGCGAAGATGTTATTGACCGCCAAGAAAAAGTCGCCGAACTTGTTGACCTTTTGTCAAAACGGTAAAGTCCGTTACCATTTGCCCAAGGCATTTCTATCACTTTCTGATTTGAAAACGCTACATACATGGCTAACAAAGCTCATAGAGTGGTTTCGGAGTTTACTTTTTGTCACACGTTATTGGAATAGACCTCGGCACAACTAGCGCGCGTGTCGGCGTCATGCAGAACGGTAGCCCCGTCATCATCGAAAATAGCGAAGGACAAGGCACGACGCCGTGCTACGTTGCGCTCACGACTGAAGAGACCATATTAGTCGGAGAAGCCGCGAAGCGTTACGCTCTCAAACATCCAGAACGTGTTGCCTACGCGGTAAAGCGGTTTATCGGGCGGAAATTCGATGATCCCGCGATTGAAAAAATTCAGCGGTTTATGCCCTATAAAATCGTTCCAGGCCCAGACAATGAAGCATGGGTAGAGCTTGGCGGGCACCAATTTTCGCCTACCGAAATTTCGGCTTATATTTTGGAAAAAATGAAAAAGACCGCCGAGACGTTTTTGGGAGAAACCATATCTCAAGCCGTTCTAACTGTGCCCGCCAATTTCACACACGCGCAACAAAATGCTACCAAATATGCCTGCAAACTGGCAGGACTTGAAGCGCTGAGGATCGTCAAGGAGCCCACGGCCGCAGCCTTAGCGTTCGGGGCGAACTTCGACGATCGTAAAACCCTCGCCGTTTATGACTTAGGCGGTGGAACTTTTGATGTGACAATTATGAAAACAGAAGATGGGGTGTTTGAGGTCCTAGCGACGTCAGGCAATATGCTGCTTGGCGGCGAAGATTTTGACTATGCAGTAGCTGGCCATCTCGCCCAACGGTTCGAGCAGCAATACGGCATTGATCTGATGGACAACCCCATCTCTCGCCTGCGGCTAAAGCAAGCCGCAGAAACCATAAAATTAGAGCTGTCATTTGCCGATAGCTGCCAGATCAATCTCCCCTTTATCACCAGTCACGAGGGCGGTATTTTCCACCTATCAGATACAATATCACGCGCAGAGTTTGAAACTCTGATTGAACCAATCCTGCTTCGATCAATTGCCGTCTGTCGGCGGGCCCTGTCAGATGCGCTTTCAATAGATGAAATGATTGACCAAGTTATCCTGGTGGGCGGCAGCACACGCATTCCTATAGTCAATAGGATGGTCGCTGGATATTTTAAGCAAATGCCCTATGGCGGTTTGCGCCGGGAAGATGCTGTCTGCCTGGGCGTAACAATTCAAGCGGGGGTTCTGCAAGGTGACGTAAAAGACGTTTTGTTGTTGGATGTAATTTCAGAAAACATCGGCGTTGAGTGCGGAGACGGACAATATCATGCTTTTTGCGCCAAAAACTTAAATATGCCGACCAAGCGTAGCCAAAACCTTCAAATACACAGAAACAGTAAGGGCTCAACGCAGATAGGACTCTACACAGGCCCCAGACCAACATTGGCAGGTAGCAACCTTTTACTAGCGCTGGATGTGTCGGGCCATATTCCTGAAAATAAGAGCCATGCGCACTTCGAGGTGGCGGTTGTGGTCGACGCAAACGGCATCATTAGCTTAAGTGCCCGAAATATTGAAACGGATGAGAACCTTGAAATCGCAACCCAGAGAGAGCCCACAGAAGACCCCAATGTCAAACATATGCGCCGGTTTACCGTTCAAGATAAGGCGATCAGTAGCGCTGTCGCTTTGGAGGCCACGCCCAAAAATCCGCCTAGAGATACCACCGAAGAAGCCGCGCCCGAATACGCTCCAAACAGAGTATCCACACTTGATGAGCGGCCCAGCATTTTCCTCAGCTATGCCCACGAGGATGCGAACTGGGCGAGTGAAATCGAAAAGTCCCTTTCATTTTTAAGACGTTCAAACAAAATCAAACTCTGGATTGATCGTCAAATCCCGACAGGGGAGAAATGGGAAACCGCGATATTTGATGCCGTAGCCGAGTCTAATGTGGCTATTCTTTTACTCTCAAACGATTTTCTGAACTCGGATTATATCATAGATACAGAACTGCCTTTGATATTTGCAGAAAAAGAACGTAGGCGACTAACCCTGATCCCTATTGTGGCCCGCCCCTGCCCGTTTCAAAATCATGATCAGTTACGGCTGTTCCAATTTTTCAATTCCCCCGATGCCCCGCTATCGTCCTTGGAACATTGGAAAGTAGAACAGGAATTATCACGGCTTGCGTTGGAAATCGGCGAATTATTAAGGTAAAACGCCAGTAATTGTTTTTAGAGCCGAAATGTATAGATGCGTATTCCCATAATATTGATCATGATGGCCCTGCTTTCAGCCTGTAGCGTCATTGAGAGTCATAGCAACAACCACGAAGATGCGCCCATGACTAAAGAACTTATCATCCTCGCAGCACCGCCGGACGGGGACACGTATTACTCTGAGGTTTTGGATGATATTTTCGATTTTCATATCGCCTATGCCCGCCAAATTATGGCGCATGACGATGTTATTATCCTGACCGGGCATGATTTTTACGAGGATTATGTCGCGGCGCTTGGCAAAAACCATGTGGCCTTGTTTGAGCAGCAGGATATTTGGATGCGGGATTTTAGTCCGCTCAATGCCGCCTCGCCTGTCATGATGCGTTATAGCGCAGAAGGCCAGGGCGGCGAGCGCACAGGGCAAAAAGACGCTGATGCTGTGCAAGAGGTGCTCGCGGCGCTATTCGAAGACGCCGGAGTCTCTTTTAAAAGCTCGGATTTGATCAATGATGGGGGAAATTTTGTCGATGACTATGCTGGCAATGTCATTCTCAGCCGCAAATTTCTTCGTGATAATGGCCTGAGCGAATCCAAGGCGCGCATAGTTATTCGCCAGAAAACAGGCGCAAAAAACGTGGCATTCATTGAGGCCGATGAGCAAGGCGGGCTTGAGCATGCAGACGGGGTCACGGCGTTTATTTCCGCGAACACCGTCGTGGTAAATTCATATCCAGAAGACTTGGCCTACGTGCGTGCGCTTAAAGACGATCTTGAGCGCGGCCTACCCGGCGTCACCATCCACGAAATCATAACGCCCTATGATAGCAGCCAGATTTATGATGGCCGGTTTGGATCCGCCTGCGGGCTCTATACCAATATGCTGGTCACGCCGAGCCGCATTTACTTTCCGCAATTTGGCATTCCCGAGGATAAAATAGCGCTTGAGAGCCTTGGTGGATGGACGGATAAAGAGATTATTCCTGTTATGTCCAGCGGCGTTTGCTCCATGGGCGGCGGAGTGCGGTGCATGTCGGCGCAACTGCGCGGCGAGAACGCGAAACGGTTTGCTCAATATGTTTGCAGGCCATAAACGCCGTTGGTCAAAATAGCGCATTGCGCTGTGGCTGGCGCGCCTTATCTCTACCGTATGACAGGCCCTCATAATATTGACGTTTATTATGACGGGGAGTGCCCGATTTGCCGCTGGGAAGTGCGGCTATACACGCGCGCCGATCGCGCGGGCCGTATTCTTTGGACGGATATTGGGGCGCTCACCGATGCGGCTCTGCCTCCGGGCAAAACCCGTGAAGAGTTGTTGGGTAAATTCCATGTTCGCAATATCCAGAAAGATGACGCGGCAGAATGGTTTATCGGCGTCGATGCATTTGCGCGTATTTGGCGGGTCCTACCAAGATTTCGCCATTTCGCATTTATTTTTTCCGTCCCCGGTTTGCGACAGATATTCATGGTCGGTTATTTGGCTTTTTTGCGCTGGCAAAGATGGCACAGAAAACATAGGTGCACGCCCGAGCCGCCTGCTGGGTAAAGAATAAAACCACGATGATTTATTGTTTTGCAATATTTTCTATCTGTTATTCAATATATATTCATGGTAATGATGCCCTATTTTCGGGAGATTACCATGCAAGACAATGTTCATTCTGATCCAAAAACTTTAGGGCGCGTTGCCGGACTATCCCTGATCGTGATCATAATCACCGGGGTTGCCGCGAGCTTCACCATCGCCAAAGGCATCGATATTAACCTCTCAGCGGACGTTATCGGCACCGCCGAAGCGATGATGGACGCAGAGATGCGGCTGCGCGCCAAAGCCTATTTCGGCCTTTTGACCTTTGGACTGAACGCTCTGTTTATCGCATCACTGTTTTTGCTCCTGCGCCGATACGGCCTCCTGCTCTCAATATGGAGCCTTGTGCTGGGCCTTACCGGTTCAACACTAGCATTACTCGGCAGCGTCTTTGCTATGAACGCCGCGCATATTACGGGCCTCGCCGCCTATGAAACGCTCGGCACAGACGCGCAGCGGCTGATGCTCACGGGCTTACAAGCCACCTCGGATTATACATCGTTTCACTTGGGCTTGATTATCTCAAGCGCTGCGAATGCCGGATTCTTCTGGCTGTTGCTCAGATCAAAACACATTCCGAAACTTATCGCAGGATGGGGAGTTTTTGCATCCCTTTTTGTCGTGTCTGTGATGCTCCTGCGCGATTTCATCCCGGCGCTAGGCCATGGCGGCGTCACAGCGGCTTTTATGCTCGCAAACCTTGTCGCGCTTGTCTCGACAGGGCTTTACCTGTCCATGCGCGGCGTTCGACAGGACACATAGAGTCGCCCAAAACACATTGAAATTAAGAGTCTTTAGGGCCGATTTTATCCCATGTCTGGGTTTCAAAATCACTGGCGGCGTGACGCTCGCGGAGCTGTGAGGACGGCTCGCCCCATGCGCGGTTGACCATACGCCCGCGCCGGACAGGGTCGCGCGCAAAAATCTCGTCTGTCCACCGCACAACATGACCGTAAGCCGTGACATCCAGAAACTCTCCGGCGTCATATAAAAGCCCCTTGGCAAGAGCGCCATACCACGGACAAATCGCCATATCGGCAATCGAATATTCGTCCCCTGCCATAAAGCGGTTACCGCCGAGATGTTTGTCCAGTACATCAAGCTGACGCTTAACCTCCATCGCAAAACGGTCGATGCAATATTCGATCTTAAACGGCGCGTAGGCATAAAAATGCCCAAATCCGCCGCCGAGATAAGGCGCGCTACCCATCTGCCAGAACAGCCATGACAGACATTCCGTCCGCGCTTTATGCTCAGTGGGTAAGAACGCGCCGAATTTCTCAGCGAGATATAAAAGGATTGCGCCGGACTCGAACACGCGCACGGGCGTATCCCCGCTATGATCCATTAAAGCCGGAATTTTCGAGTTCGGGTTTGCGCCGACAAAGCCGCTGCTAAATTGATCTCCGTCCTGTATATTGATCAGATAGGCATCATACTCCGCGCCGCTATGCCCGGCCGCCAGAAGCTCTTCGAGCATAATCGTAACCTTGACCCCGTTCGGAGTCGCCAGCGAATAAAGCTGCAACGGATTTTTTCCAATGGGCAGATCTTTCTCGCTGGTGGCTCCGGATATAGGCCTGTTAATATTGGCGAATTTTCCGCCGCTAGCCTTATCCCACATCCAGACTTTCGCCGGTTCATATCCGGCAGGATGATTGAGAGGCGTATCGGTCATACAGTGTTCCTAAAATGGATCGACAATGGGATTAGGCGGGTGGTAACACGGACCTAAAACGGGATTTCATCATCCAGATCAAAATCCTGCGCCGGGCCTTCCATAGCCGAGGCTGAGCGTGATCCGCCGCCTTGTTCCATTTTATTACCGTAACCGCCCCGGTCTTGATTATAACCGCCGCCGCCAGAGCCGCTACCGCCGCCGCTACGGCTATCGAGCAAAGTCAGGGTTCCGTCATAACCTTGCAAGACGACTTCGGTGGTATATTTATCGTTACCGTCCCGGTCTTGCCATTTGCGAGTTTGTAGCTTGCCTTCAATATAGACTTTAGTGCCCTTTTTTACAAAACGCTCGACAATCCCGACAAGACCCTCTTGGAAAATCGCGACGCGGTGCCATTCCGTTTTTTCACGCTTTTCACCGGATTTCTTATCGCGCCAGCTCTCAGATGTGGCGATGCTTAAATTGGCGACCTTGCCGCCATTGCCGAATGTACGGATTTCCGGGTCATTGCCCACATTGCCGACCAAAATTACCTTGTTGACTGATCCTGCCATAATCTCACCTATAAAATTCAAACGGCATAGTGTTCCGTTTTTGTTCTTTTGTCAATATTGCATTAACCTGCCACAAGATTCGCCCCGCGCCAACGGCGGATGTGAAGCCGTGCGGATTTTGTTGTGGATGCCAAGAGGCGGCAACGATCAAAATATGCGTCGATAACGATGTTTCCCGCATATTTCGCATACTTCCGGCGTTGTTGTCTTGTAGGAGATAAAACCACTTTCAAACGTGAACACATAGTGATCCCTATCCTCCCCGCCGGTCGGTTGCCACGCGTGATTACAGGGCCTCAGGATCTTATTGATAAAAGCAATGATGAGTTTCATGGACGTAGAGATGTTATAAAGGGAGCAAAATATATAAGATATATAACTTTAAAGTCTATAAAAATCGGCCAGACTTCTGCTTTTTATGCGCCGACTCCTTTAAGGGTTTAGGTCTGCGTAAGATTAACCCAGCCAGTGTTCGACAACCCCTCTATATCTTGGTAGCGTCCCGCACAAGAAAAGGGGCGCGCATTGTTACTTCGTATAATTTCAAAACACGTAAAAGACCAGAACTGGTTCGCCGTTGCTCTCGATTTTGCGATCGTTGTCTTTGGCGTGTTTTTTGGCTTCCAAGTCACCAGTTGGAATGAGACCCGGGCAGAACGGCAACAAGAATATCAGTACCTGCAACGCATAGCAGACGATGTTTCCATATCCATTTCCAGAAATAAGCTAAACATTGATTTCATGAACCGACACGCCGGATATGGCACCGTGGTGATTGATGCTTTGGACGCATGCGAAATTTCGCCGTCCAAGCAGGATGATTTTGCGAGCGGTATTTTCCTCACCGGTAAAATAACACAGCCGGTCTTCCTTAGAAACGCCATCAATGAGTTAAATGCTACGGGCAAATATGATGTGATCCAAAACCCGGACATACGAAACAAAATTGCGGAACTCGTGGAAACCGTCGAATTTCGAACAGGTATTGATCAAAAAGTATTCATGCGGACAATTGCTGCGGTATCACACATCGAAAGTAAAACAATGATACGCCTGACCGAGGCTATCAACCCCGCCAGTGACATTACATGGGATGATATTCGATTAGATTTTGACGCTTTATGCACAGACGAAATATTTAAAAACGCTGTCGCGACGGCGCGCTCTTCGACATATAGCAGTGTGTATTTCACCAACGATATTATTGAGTTACTGGAAGAGCTTCTTGTATTACTTGAGCGTGAATTGGGTGAAAAGCAGCAGACTGAATGAGGCGGCCCTTCGCGGTTCTCGTCTTATTAAAACGCGTGAATGAGACACCGCATAAACCCAGAAAACCAATAGACAGCACCGAAGAGCATTCGCGCTTGGCCACAATAGAGGCGGAGACCAAATGACACGATAACGCATTTGTCTATTGACTCGCGTTCCCCCAATGTTCGATAGCGGGCGCTATGTCATCTTCCCTTAAAACCATCCGGGTTCGCGGTGCGCGCGAGCACAATCTCAAGAGCGTCAATGTCGATTTGCCGCGCGATCAGTTGATCGTGATTACCGGCCTGTCCGGGTCCGGAAAATCCTCTCTTGCCTTTGATACGATCTATGCGGAAGGTCAGCGGCGCTATGTGGAAAGTCTATCGGCCTATGCGCGGCAGTTTCTGGAATTACAACAAAAGCCTGACGTCGATTCTATTGAGGGCCTATCCCCGGCAATTTCCATTGAGCAGAAAACCACGTCGCGTAATCCGCGCTCGACCGTGGGCACGGTCACGGAAATTTACGACTATATGCGGCTATTGTGGGCGCGGGTCGGCGTCCCCTACTCGCCTGCCACGGGCCTGCCGATTGAGAGCCAGACCGTCAGCCAGATGGTCGATATTGTCATGGGTATGGAGCCAGACACCAAGCTCTATATCCTCGCCCCCATTGTGCGCGGCCGCAAAGGCGAATACCGCAAAGAATTTGCCGATTTGATGAAACAGGGCTTTCAGCGTGTCAAAATTGACGGCGAATTTCACCGCATTGAAGACGCGCCGGATCTCGATAAAAAATTCAAACATGACATTGATGTCGTCGTTGACCGCGTAGTTGTCCGCGAAGGGCTGGAGACCCGTTTGGCTGATTCTATCGAGACCGCTCTGCGACTCGCCGAAGGCCTTGCTGTGGCCGAAGTCGCCGATGATACGGGCGAGCGCACATTGTTCTCGGAGCAATTCGCCTGTCCGGTATCGGGCTTTACCCTGCCTGAGATTGAGCCGCGCCTATTCTCGTTTAACAATCCACACGGCGCATGTCCGGTCTGCGACGGGCTTGGTATGGAGCTTAAATTTGACCCGGATTTGGTTGTCCCTGCGCGTGATAAGTCTCTGGCCAAAGGCGCGATTGCGCCGTGGTCGAAAACCCAAAGCCGTCTCTACACACAAACCCTGCAAGCCATTGCAAAACATTACGGGTTCAAGACCGAAACGCCGTGGAAAGAGCTGCCAGGCGGCGCGCAAGAGGTCGTCCTGTACGGCACAAAAGGCCAAGACATCGCCTTCGTCTATGAGGATGATGGCCGCCGTTATGAGACCACAAAACCGTTTGAAGGCGTCATCCCGAACCTAGAGCGCCGCTACCGCGACACGGAGAGTAGCTGGATGCGCGAGGAACTGGGTAAATTTATGTCCTCGGCGCAGTGTGATAGTTGCGATGGCAAACGCCTCAAACCAGAAGCGCTTTGCGTCAAGCTGGCCGGTATGGACATTACAGTCACGTCCGACATGTCGATCAAAAACGCCTACGAAAAATTCGAAAGCCTAAAAACAGAGCTCTCCGCCAAGGACATGGAGATCGCCGAGCGAATCCTTAAGGAAATCTGTGACCGACTGGAATTTCTCAACGCTGTTGGGCTGGATTACTTAACGCTGGGACGCGGTTCCGGCTCGCTCTCCGGCGGCGAGAGTCAGCGTATCCGCCTCGCCTCGCAAATCGGCTCAGGCCTAACGGGTGTGCTGTATGTGCTGGATGAACCGTCCATTGGTCTGCATCAGCGTGATAATGCGCGGCTGCTGGAAACTCTGCAAAACCTGCGCGATCTGGGCAATACCGTCATTGTTGTGGAGCATGATGAAGACGCCATTTTAACGGCGGATTATGTGGTGGATATGGGACCGCTCGCAGGCATTCACGGCGGCGAAGTCGTGGCCATGGGAACGCCCGAAAAGATCATGAAAACTAAGAAATCGCTCACCGGGCAATATTTGACGGGCAAAAAACAAATTGCGCCGCCTAAAGCGCGCCGCATTGCCGAAGATCATAAAAAGCTCACACTAACCGGTGCGCGCGGCAATAATCTCAAAAATGTCTCGGTTGAGTTTCCGCTCGGGCTTTTCATCTGCGTGACGGGCGTATCCGGCGGCGGGAAATCCACGCTAACCATTGAAACCCTATACAAAGCGGCGGCCCGTAAACTCAATAATTCCTCGGTGCAGGCCATGCCTCACGACAATGCCGAAGGGTTTGAGCATCTTGATAAGGTCATCGATATTGACCAATCTCCGATTGGCCGCACTCCGCGCTCAAACCCTGCCACATATACCGGCGCGTTCACCCCGATCCGGGACTGGTTCGCCGGGCTGCCGGAGGCGAAGACACGCGGCTATAAGCCGGGGCGCTTTAGCTTTAACGTCAAAGGCGGACGCTGCGAAGCTTGCCAAGGTGCTGGCGTTATCAAGATTGAAATGCACTTCCTGCCTGACGTCTATGTCACGTGCGATGTTTGTAAGGGCAAGCGCTATAACCGGGAAACGCTGGAAATCCGGTTCAAAGGCAAATCCATTTCCGATGTCCTGCACATGACGGTGGATGAGGCGGCCGGTTTCTTTAAAGCTGTCCCGTCAATCCGCGATAAAATGGTGACGCTGCAACGGGTTGGGCTAGGCTATTTGCAAGTCGGGCAGCAAGCCACGACCCTGTCCGGCGGCGAAGCCCAGCGGGTGAAACTCGCCAAAGAGCTGTCCAAACGCGCCACAGGCCGTACGCTCTATATTCTGGATGAACCAACTACAGGCCTGCATTTTGCCGATGTCGCCAAGCTCCTCGAAGTCCTTCAGGAACTGGTTGAGAGCGGGAATACAATGGTTGTGATCGAGCATAATCTTGACGTCATTAAAACCGCCGACTGGATTGTCGATCTTGGCCCCGAAGGCGGCGACGGCGGCGGCGAAATCGTCGCGGTTGGCACGCCGGAGACGGTCGCTAAAAACAAACAAAGCTGGACGGGACGTTTCCTAAAGCCGGTGCTTGAGCGCGATAAAGCGCGGGCGGAAAAAAGGTAGGCAGTAAGAGTTTCCTTCTACCGAACTGCGGGCAACACAATCGCATATGATGAATTTTAGCGTTCAAATTATAAAGACCAAAACCTTGAAATAATCACCAAACTTACTCCC
>CAYGRF010000055.1:0-16650 GCA_964352275.1 uncultured Caulobacterales bacterium | reverse complement strand
CTCTGTACGCATGAGCACCGAGCCGAAGGGCATATGGAGCCGAGCTGAGCCCCTAAGGTATTTTTTTAATCCCAGCGTTGATTTACAATTTTACGGCGCGTGTTCCTTACAAAAGGGAGTATGCGGCACCGCCTCTAAACGGGCTTCGTCAATTTCCTCACCGCACGTCACGCACAAGCCAAACTCACCCGCATCTATTCGGGCCAGCGCCGCATGAATGGCGCGGGCTTCCGATGCCGCTAAATCATCCATATTGTCGAGCACAGCGAGTGAACGTATTGCGCCGCTATCACCATCAAACGGAGCATCGCCGGATTTGCCGAATTTGTCTTCGATTGTATCGACACGCAACGTCAGGGCCTTTAGCCTTGATTGTAATTTTTCTTTGAAACTTTCGGTGCTCGTACTCATGAATTTTCTCTCCGTAGTGTTAGCCCACTACCTATTAACCCGTAAACACTGTGCTCGTTGCATGAAACGATCCACCACGCAAAGGTTTTGCCTTAAAGTCATCAGGCTTTACCGCCCGCGCCGCTCATCATATGCATCCACAAACCCGTGATTGACATCCCGGTGTTCGGCCTCGTCGGCGCGAACGGCGATAATCACATCCGTCAAGCGCGCATCAGGCGGAAGCTGCCAATAATCAATCGCGATTTGTGGGGCCGGGACATTCTCGTGTCGGCCCGCTTCGACCTCTTGTAGATATTTCGTGTAGCTAATCACCGCCTCTTCTTCGAAATAGCCGACAACACGGTGCGCTGTACGCGGCGCAAACAAATAGAGAAAGAAATAGGCATTATAGAAAAGCAGTTGCGCAACGATAATCAGCATACGTTCAAACCGGTTAGGCTGCGCAATCTCGATAAAGGTCATAAGATGCATGCGCTCATTCTCGGCTTCATCCAGAAGCGTTCTGATCCAGCCTTCATCACCGCGCATTTTTCGGAGCGCGGTCAGGTGCTGCCACAATCCGCCAACCATGCCGGGTACGGCGGCAACCGTTTCCAAAACCACCGCGCGGTGACCATAGCGTTTTGAGAAAAATGTATCGGCAAAAAACCGCAGGAACTTTACAAATGCAAAGGCAATCTTATCGCTGATCGTCTTGGGCTTAATATGGGAGTCGATGTCAATATCATAATTGACAATGCGGGGTTTAATATCGATCTGTATGGTCATACTTTCAGCCCTCATGCTACGGCCTTATGGAAGGGATATGGGAACACAAAACACGATTACGATGGGTAAGAATGCCGCATGGCAAAAGCCGCTAGGCGGCCTGATAGAGGGCTGAATTTCGGAAAACCCTTATTTAAACACAAACCGCCGCAAAACCCAAAAGCCAAGAAGCGCGAGGGGTATATTGATAAAGCCAACGAGAACTGATGTGACGAGTTTTTGCGAAGTTTTCCCAGCGATCATTTCAGGGTCACCAGCGCCTGTCTGGTACAATTCTATGAAGGACGGAATGACAGCAGCACCAAAAACAAGAATAATATAAGTTATAATAATCCACAGCAGGGCGAAGCGTTTTCGCCGCACCCTCAAAACAATTGGCACAAGCGGCAAGATAATGAGCCACACAAGCGATAGCCATAGCATATAAACCTACCCTTTGTTCATCCTATTCGCGATCAGATCATGGACGACTTCCGGTTCTGACAATGTGCTTATATCGCCTAGATTGTCAAAGCTATCTTCTGCAATTTTTCGTAATATTCGCCGCATAATCTTCCCAGAGCGCGTTTTGGGCAGGCCCGGCGCAAATTGTATGAGGTCCGGCGTTGCAATCGGGCCAATTTCAGCGCGGACATGCTTGACGAGGTCTTTTCGAAGCGCCTCACTAATGTCTGTGCCTGCAGTCACGGTCACATAGGCGTAAATCCCTTGGCCTTTAATATCGTGTGGATAGCCAACAACCGCGGCTTCGGCCACGGCACTATGCGCAACCAGAGCGCTTTCTACTTCCGCGGTGCCCATTCGGTGCCCGGACACATTAATCACATCATCGACGCGGCCTGTAATCCAGTAAAACCCGTCCGCGTCGCGGCGGCAGCCATCGCCTGTGAAATAATTACCGGGATAGGCGGAAAAATAGGTCTCGGAAAAGCGTTGGTGATCCCCGTAAACCGTGCGCATTTGGCCCGGCCATGAATTTTTAATAATCAGGTTGCCGTCTGTTGCGCCTGCGAGCTCATGACCATCGGCGTCAACCAGCGCGGGCTCTATTCCAAAAAACGGGTGCGAGCCTGCGCCCGGTTTCATATCGCTTGCGCCGGGGAGCGGGACAATCATCGCGCCGCCAGTTTCCGTCTGCCACCATGTATCGACGATTGGGCAACGGCCTTCGCCGACCACATGGAAATACCACTCCCACGCCTCGGGGTTAATCGGCTCTCCGACTGTGCCCAAAAGCCGCAATGATTGGCGGGATGTGGCTTTGACCGGGCCGTCCCCTTCGCGCATCAGTGCGCGTATCGCGGTTGGCGCTGTGTAAAACAGCGAAACATTATGCTTATCGCAAACCTGCCAGAACCGACTGGCATCCGGATAGGTCGGCACGCCTTCAAACATAACGGTTGTCGCGCCGTTAGCCAGCGGCCCGTAAACAATATAGGTATGCCCCGTGACCCAGCCCACATCGGCGCTGCACCAATACACATCGTCTTCTTTTAAATCGAATACATATTCATGCGTGATTGCCGCCCACACAAGATAACCGCCCGTGGTATGCAGAACGCCTTTAGGTTTTCCGGTTGAGCCGCTTGTATAGAGAATGAAAAGCGGGTCTTCAGCGTTCATTGGCTCCGGCGGGCAAACATCACATACGGTTTTTATAGCTTCATGCAGCCAGACATCGCGGCCAGGCACCATATTCATGGCCGCGCCCGTGCGCCGCACAGTCAACACGGTTTTGACGGGTTTGCCCGCTTTAGCAGCGATGTCGCAGGCCGCGTCGCAATTGACTTTCAGGGGTATTTTTTTGGTGCCCCGCAGACCTTCATCCGCCGTAATCACATATGTGCTGTCGCAATCCGTAATGCGTCCCGCGAGCGCGTCAGGGCTGAAGCCGCCAAACACGACGGAATGCACGGCGCCAATCCGCGTGCAAGCAAGCATGGCGTAAGCGGCTTCTAATATCATCGGCATATAAATCGTGATCCGGTCGCCTTTTTTGACGCCGCTGGCTTTCATGACGTTGGCAAAACGGCACACTTCGCGGTGTAGCTCTTTATATGTCAGGGTTATGCTCTCATCCGGGCTATCGCCTTCCCAGATGATGGCCGCTTTGTCGCCGCGCGTCTCAAGGTGTCGGTCGATGCAGTTTGCTGTGACGTTTAAGACGCCGTCCGCGTACCAGCGCACATGTAAATCGTCTTTATCCCAGCTCACATCTTTGACCTGGGTATAGGGCGTCATCCAATCCAGCCGCTTGCCTTGTTCCCCCCAAAACCCTTCCGGGTCCGCAATTGAAGCCGCGTATAGCGCTGCGTAAGCCTCCGGCGTCAGGTTCGCGTCCTTCGCAAACGCGGCAGGGACAGGGTAGACTTTGCTCTCTTCACTCATAACGGCTCTCATGCTTTGGCTTTAAATCTCGCCGCAATCCATAAATCATGGGAGCGGGCTTGTGTAGTGTGAAGTTGGCGAAAGGCAAAAGGAGATGCAACGCTCTGAACACCCCCTGTGCAGTTTTGTCTCTGGCCTTTTAGGGGAGCAATGGGCTATAGGAGCGCCCATGAGTATAGATACCCCGAAAAAGCCTGTTTTAAAGGCCGTTAACACCGCCGCACGCCCGTCCCGCGAAGAGGCGATGGAAGCTGTGCGCACCCTGATCGCGTGGGCGGGAGATGACCCGTCCCGTGAGGGCCTTCGGGATACGCCTAAACGCGTCATCAACGCTTACACAGAATGGTTTCGCGGCTACGGCCAAGACGCCGAAGAGGCGCTATCGCGCACGTTCGAAGATGTGTCCGGTTATGATGATATGGTCATACTGCGCGAGATTGACGTAGAGAGCCATTGCGAACACCACATGGCGCCATTTTTGGGCAAAGCCTATGTGGCTTACCTGCCAACCGAAAAAGTTGTCGGTATTTCCAAGCTCGTCAAAGTCGTTGAAATTTTCGCTAAGCGCCTACAAACTCAAGAGACTATGACCGCGCAAATCGCGGACGCGATTGACACGGCGCTCAAACCCCGCGGTAGTGCCATTATGATCGACGCCGTGCACCAATGTATGAGCACGCGCGGCGTTCATCACCCGAATGTCTCGACCATAACCACGCAGTTTACCGGCGAGTTTAAAACTAACCCGGCCCTGCAAGAGCGTTTCCTGCGCCTCATCGGGAAAGCCGGATAAGGCCCGTGGCAAAATCAAAAGCGAAGGCTAAAAAATCCGGCCCTAAAATCGTCAGCGTTGATATTGTCTCGGACATTGTCTGTCCGTGGTGCTGGCTAGGCTCTCGGTATTTTCAGCAAGCCGCCGCGCAAAGCCCTTATAAGACCGAGCTTACATGGCGGCCTTATATGTTGGACCCCAATGTGCCGGAGGGCGGCGTACCATATGGTGATTATATGAAAGCCAAATTTGGCGATGGCCCCTCAGACCGTTTCAAAGACATGCGCAGCGCCTTAGAAGACGCCGCGCCGGACGCCGGGATTACTTTCCGCTTTAACGATATTCCCATGCGCCCCAATACATTAAGCGCGCACCGTTTGATGAAATGGGCAGGCGGACAAAACATTGGCACGCAGATGGCGGAGAGCCTGTTTAAAGCCTTTTTTGATGACCTGAAAGACATGGGCGACCCGGCAGTTTTAGCCGAACTCGCGGGCGAGACCGGGATGGATAAAGATCTGACCGCCGAGCTGCTTGCAGGTGATCAGGACAAACAATCTGTGCAAGAGGAAATTGCGTTTTTTAAACGTCTCGGCGTGACTGGTGTTCCCTGTTTTATTTACGGCGGACAATTCGCCGTTCAAGGCGCGCAGCCCCCTGAAGCCCACTTGCAAGCCATTGAAAAAGCCGCCAAGCTCGTTGGCAGTCAATAAAGGAAACCCACCATGACCTTATTCCAAATTGTAGCCCTCTATGTGGCTCTGAACCTCATCCTGCTGCCGATTTTAATGCTGCGGGTTGGTAATGTCCGGATCAAAGAAAAAGTCAGTCTCGGCGACGGCGGCAGCGCTGCGCTGCTCGCCCGCATTCGCGCCCACGCGAATTTCACGGAAACAGCACCTTTTGCTTTGGTCGGCTTAATCTCACTCGCCAGCCTATCGGCAAACCCCATTGCCTTGCATGTTTTTGGCGCGGCCTTCACAATTGGCCGCGTGGCACACGCTCACGGCATGGCCGGCAAGGGCGCAAACGGCGGCGGGCGCACAATCGGTGCCGTCTTGTCTCTGCTGACTTTTCTCGGCATGGCAGCTTATTTGCTTTACCTTGTGTTTGCCGGATAATGAGCGCGCCTGACGCCCCGATTGATCCGCAGGCTCTCACACCTGCGCTGAAAACCCTTTTGTCCAAAGCTGCCCATTACGGCGCGGATGCGGCCGATGCTGTCGCTACGCATGGTCGGTCTTTAAGCCTCGTCGTGCGCGGCGGGGAGCTGGAAGACGTCGACAATAGCGAAGGCCGCGACGTAGGCCTGCGCGTCATGGTCGGGCAGCGTCAAGCCTGCGTGTCCAGTTCTGATATTTCAAATGCCTCTTTGGATGCGCTTGCCGAGCGCGCCGTCGCAATGGCACGGCTGGCCCCCGAAGATCCCTATTGCGGTCTGGCGGATGATGATCGTCTTGAGACATCACCACCGTATTTAGAATTATTTGACTCTCATATTATGGCACCGGAAGCTCTTAAAGCCCGCGCAATTGATGTTGAAAAAGCGACTTTATCTGTAAAAGGCGTGACGCAAGCAGAAAGCGCCAGTGCTAGCTGGTCCAGTTCGGCTATTTTCTTTATGACCAGCGGAGGCTTTGCGTCCGGATGGCGATCATCCCGGCACGATCTTGGCGGTATGGCGATTGCCTCAAATGGTGACGAGATGGAGCGCGATGCAGATTATCACGGTACCCGCTGGTTCGAAGATCTGCGAAACGCCGAGGATATAGGCCGGGAAGCCGGAAAGCGCGCTGTTGCCCGCCTCGGAGCATCGCAAATGGCCTCCGGACAAATGCCCGTCATGTTTGACCGCCGCGTATCCGGGCGGTTAATCTCGGCGCTTCTGGGCGCAATCAACGGCGCGGCCGTCGCCCGCGGAATATCCTTTTTAAAAGACGGGCTGGGCGAGAGCGTTTTTGCACCCGGCATTGATATTATTGACGACCCGCATATGGTTCGCGGGCACGGCTCACGGCCTTGGGACGGCGAAGGCGTCAGCACTGTACGCCGCAAGCTTATTGATAATGGCAAGCTGACCACATGGCTGCATAATAGCGCCTCAGCAAAACAGCTTGATACAGTTACCACCGCCCATGCCAGCCGTGGCATTGGATCCCCGCCCGGTATTTCCGCATCTAATGTTTTTCTGTCCCCCGGCAAGCACTCCCCGGAGGCTTTATTGAAAGACGTCAAAAAGGGGCTTCTGATAGCCGAAATGTTTGGCCCGTCCCTCAATCACAACACCGGCGACTATAGCGTCGGCATTGCCGGATATATGATTGAAAACGGGGAGCGCGGCGCGCCTGTTTCTGAGGTCACGGTTGCTGGGAATTTGAAAGATATGTTCAAATCCTTGGTGCCCGCCAATGATTTAGAGTTGCGAAGCTCTATCAACGCTCCGTCAGTCTTGATTAACAGCCTCACCATTGCCGGAAGCTAACACATCTTCGTACGCTGATGATCGTGCTTTGCTAGCGCGCATTGCCCGGGAAGCCGGAGCCATCGCGCGCGCGGCCTACGAAGCGAATGCCAGTGAGGTCTGGGATAAATCTGAAGACCACCCCGTGACTGATGCCGATATTGCTGTGAATGATTTTCTACAAATGACGCTGGGAGATGCCCGGCCAGATTATGGCTGGCTCTCAGAAGAAACCCTGGATGACCGCTCACGCCACAATTGTGCGCGTACCTTTGTTGTCGATCCGATTGATGGCACGCGGGCCTTTATTGACCGCAAGCCGCATTTCACCATTTGCCTCGCGGTGACAGAGGCCGGACGGTCTGTGGCCGGAGCCGTTTATAACCCAATGAAGGATGAGCTTTACAGCGCCCATCTCGGCGGCGGCGCATCATTAAACGGCGGCTCTCTCTCTGTCCGTGACAGAGACGCCATTGAAGGCTCCCGCATGATCGGGTATCCGCGCAAATTTCGCCGCTTAGGCTGGCCGGATATGCCTGTTGCCGTCATCAACTCCATGGCCTACCGGATCTGCCTAGTCGCCAGCGGCGCGCACCATGCCACCGTGTCTTTCACGCCCAAATCCGATTGGGATCTTGCTGCTGCCGAACTTATTGCGCGCGAAGCCGGGGCCGTGATTACCAATCTGCGCGGTGATGACTTTATTTATAATCATGAAAGCGTTACCGAACTTGGCGTGATTTGTGCTGGCCCGCGCCTGCAGGCTTTGTTATTAGAGCGCATTACACCTGTGATCGCCAAGTTTGACAAGAGCGAGCATAAGGTTCGCGACTTTGGATTTATGGGAACCCGTATGACTGACCGAAATAATGACAACATTCAACTTCTCCACCTCGTAATTGGCGGAGAATTGATCGACCCGAATAAAACACAATTTAAGAACCTGAAAGAGGTCGATTTTGTTGGTGCATTTGCCAATTATGCCGACGCGCACGCCGCTTGGAAAGGCGCTGCGCAGCGCACTGTTGATAATGCCCATATGCGGTATTTTGTGCTTCATGCCCACGAATTGATCGACCCCGATAAAGACGGCGTCATTGGCTAATACCGCCCTGACCCAAACCGACAAAACGCGCCTGAAACGCTTATGGCAGGATTATCTGTGGGCGCAGCGCGGACGGCTTGCGGTTGCTATCCTGTTTATGATTGCACTGGCCGCTGCCACTGCCGCCTACACATTTGTCGTTAGTTTTATTGTTGATCAGGCCAACACTCTCGAAACCGGGGCGGATGCGAGCGCCAATGCGCGGCGCTATGCCTTTGCCGTGCTGCCGGTTCTTTTGGGCATTACCCTGATCTCCGGCCTATCCAATTATGCGCAGCGCATATATTGCAACGCCATTGCGCTCAACGCGGTTGGTCAAATGCAAAAGCAAATGTTTAGCGCGGCTCACGGACGCGATTTTGCGAGCTTTGCGCGCGAGCCCATTGGCAATTTGATTTCCAAATTCACCAATGACGTAACCGTCATTTCCAACGCGCTCATCCGGGCGCTCTCCAACCTGATCAAAGATTTGCTCACAATCATCCTGACCGTTGGCGCGATGTTCTGGCAGAGCTGGCAGCTCACCCTATTGGTCATATTGGTCTATCCGCTCGCGGCTTGGCCGATTATTTCCATTTCTAAAAGACTGCGCGGTAATGCCAAGGAGGTTCAGGAACATGTGGGGCTGATTACGTCCGATTTAAAAGAGAGTTTCGGCGGGGCGCGCCTTATCAAAGCTTACAGCCTGGAGGCTGAGGAAACCGCCCGGCTTGGCAAAAGCTTTGATAAGCGCATTCGCTTATTTCTCAAGCTTGTAACAGAACAAGCCCGTGTTGACCCGATCTTAGAAGTCCTCGGCGGCTTAGCCATTGCGGGTGTTGTTATTTTCGGTGTTTATCTGGTCACAGCAGGCACGGCCACCGCCGGGGCTATTGCAGGCGTCTTAACGGGATTACTTGTCCTGTCTCCGCGTATTCGCGCCCTCGGAACCCTCAATAATGTGGTGCAAGAAGGCCTCGCTGCGCTGACCCGTATATTCAGCGTGATTGATGAGCGCCCAGTCATAACCGATGCGCCCGGCGCGCCCGATGCCGGAGATGTGCGCGGCGAGGTTGCTTTTGATAATGTGACATTTACGTATGATGACGGCACACAGGCGCTCGGCGGGATTAGCCTTCGTATTACCGCAGGTGAAACGATTGCATTTGTCGGCGCGTCCGGCGGCGGTAAATCCACGCTGATCAATCTCGTCCCGCGCCTATATGATGTTAGCAGCGGGACAGTCACGCTTGACGGGATCGATATACGCCGTCTGAGCCTGACTTCTTTACGGCGCAACATGGCGCTCGTTTCCCAAGACGTGACTTTGTTTAACGATAGCGCCGCTGCCAATATTGGCTTTGGCGATCTCTCCGCCAGCCGGGAGGAGATTATTGAGGCCGCAAAACGCGCCGACGCTCACGATTTTATTTCCGCCCTGCCGCGCGGGTATGACACGGTCATCGGCGAAGACGGAGATACATTATCTGGCGGGCAAAAACAGCGCCTATCCATCGCCCGCGCGATCTTGCGAGACGCGCCTGTGCTTTTACTGGATGAAGCCACCTCAGCGCTCGATGCTGAGTCAGAGGCGAAAGTTCAAGCGGCGCTGGACCGCCTCGCCAATGGCCGCACCACACTGGTCATCGCGCACAGATTATCCACCGTGCAGAAGGCTGACCGAATTTATGTCTTGGGCAACGGCAAAATTATTGAAACCGGCACCCATAAAACTTTATCGCAAAAGCGCGGCGGCACATACGCCAAGCTTTGGGGGTTGCAGACAGGATAATTACTTTAAAATCCGAACCTCGCGCTGCGGGAGCGGCATTTGAATGCCGTGTGCTTTGAGCGTTCGCCAGACAATGAAGTTCAAGTCCGACGTGAATTTATTCTTCCCGTCATCAATGCCGTCAGCCCAAAACTCGATGGCGAATTTAATGCCGAAATCACCAAATTCGCGCAGTTCTAGATCCGGTTTTTCTGGTTCTTGCAGAACGCCCGGATGTTTGGATATGGCCGGAATCAGAATGTCTTCCAGACTATCAATATCGGTATCATAGCTGACCGAGAAATAGACTTCGTAGCGTTGACGCGGGTCTTTGTGTGTCCAGTTTTGATAGGCTTCCTCAATAAACCGCGTATTGGGAACCATAATGTCTTTGCCGTCGGTGGTTTCAACGGTTGTCGAGCGCATATTGATGGCCTCAACAAAACCCTGTTGTCCGTCAGGCAGTTCAACAAAATCACCCACTTTGACAGAACGGTCAAACAGAATAATCATGCCGGAAACAAAGTTGGCTGCAACAGGTTGCAAGCCGAGCCCAATCCCCAATGTCAGCGCCGAGAAAATGACCACAAGCCCCGATAGCGGTATACCGGCGGCGCTAAGGAGCAAGAGAAAGAGCACCGCAAAGAGAACAATTTGGAATATTTTTGCGATCACTTCGCGCGTGCCGACATCAAGCGACTCTTGTTCGCGAATGGCCTTTTGCCCCTTTTGATTTGACACACCGCCGAGCCAGAAGAAAATCGCGCCAAAAATCACAAGCTTAACCAAAGACAGTGCTGTAATCCCCATTGACGGCAAAATTTCCGTCGCTTCCAGACTCGCAAGCAAACGGTTGAAATAGCCAAAGACAATCAACAAAGCCGTTGGCACCGCCGTCCAAATGGCAAGCTTTTGCGTCAGCGGATTGTGAATAAATTGCTTAATGACCCGGTAGACAAGGAAAACCACGGCCAAACTTTGCGCTAGCTTTACGAGGCTATTTTCGCCCAGTACAGCAACACCGTTCAGAATTGCTGCGAAAGCGCCTAGCAATAATACAAGCATGATCGCCCGTAAAAACCCGCGGCATTGATACAGTGTCTGCCGCACGCGTAACAAGCGGCCATCAACAGGCGGTTTGGCAAAAAACGGAAGCCGCTTGCGCAGTATGGCGGTGATAATTGGCGCAAGGAAAAGTGCCAAAATAATCGCCCCGATTTGCGCTAGAAATGGCGGGCTTTGGAGCCAGTTTATAATTTGCTCGCCCCAACTCAATACCAAACCCTGCGCCTCTGGTAGGGTCTTTGGGAATGCAAATACAGGTTCAGATGCTGGCTGCTGCATGTTGTCCGGTGTTGATTGTGACATAGCTGTCCCCTATTAAGATCGCTCTTAAATTCGCATGGGCCTTTTGTAAATGCTCAAACAGGCGGCACGGGCGCTTCCTTCGTCTCGCCGCCCTTCACAGTCTGCACGTCAATTATAGCCGCCGCTGATATTTGGCCGAGTAGGTTCACGGTTGATCGCATCATATCGGGAATGCGGTCTATACCCAAAATAAAGGCAAGACCCGAGAGCGGCACGCCAATCGCGTCAAGCGCGGGCGCCATCGTCACAACGCTTGAAGACGGCACCGGCGCAACTGTGAGCGAGACCAAAAATGTAGCGAGCAGAACCGCGCCCGCCGTCGCTAGTGTGACCGGAACCCCGTAAATATGCGCCAGAAACACAATCGCGCAGCCTTGAAACAAAGCGCTGCCAGGACGGTACATAGAAGCGCCCAAGGGAATTAGTAAGTCTGCGACAGTTTCTGATATTCCCAGATTTTTTGTGCTTTCCTCAAGCGATACAGGAATGGCTGCCGCCGTACTCGTCGTCGAGAATGCGACAGACATCGCGCCCATTATGCCTCTTAAAAAGACAACGGGCCGCACTTTCGCAGCAAAAAACACGAGCGGTAGAAAAACAAATAGGGTCAAAATAATCAGGCCTATACAAACGCAGATAATAAACACACCCAAATTTTGGATAAGCCCCCATCCTAGCAAAGCCGTGGCGGGTGCGACCAAGCCAAATATCCCGATAGGAGCCGTGTATAATATCCACCACACCAATTTAATCAGCGCGTCGCTAACATCTTCGGCGGCGGCCACCATGCGCTCCCGCCGGTGCTTGGCAAGCGTGCCAGCAGCAGCGGCGAATAAAGCCGTAAAGACTATCAGAGGCAATATAGCGCCGTCAGCCGCCGCCGCAAATGGATTGGACGGGACAAGGCTGACGAGAAACTCCGTAATGCCTTGCAGCTTTGGAACCGATACGGCCCCTGCGTTTGCAGTTTCAAGTTTTGGTGCAAACTGAACGCCAATCGCCATAACCGCCATACCAATAATAATGGCGGGGATTAACGTGACCGCGTAAAACACGAGGGTTAAGCCGCCGATTTTCCCTAGTTTTCGAGGGTTGCCAAGGCGAGCAATGCTGGAGAAAATAACGGCGGCGACGAGCGGGATAACCACCATTTTTATCGCATTGATAAACAATTTGCCAAGCGGCGCGGACTCCCGTGCAATAGCGTGAAGCCAGGGATGGCCGGTTGCCGCAGCCCCCAGACCAACGGCCAAGCCGAGAACCAGCCCAATAGCGATAAGTTTATTGAGCATATCAACCCTTCACGGTTTAAAGCAGATAACGGGATTACGGCGCGGCGTTAGTCTCCAGTAATATCCGCATCATTTCTTCAGCGAAAACTTGAGCTGATACTATGATGGCATCCCGGTCTGTCTCGTCGCCAACTTCATAGGTAATCGCGGCAATACCAAAATTTTCAAACATATAGTTCTTGGACGTCGGTCGTCCCGAATTGTGCCGGGCTTCGCGTGTGAACGTATAAACATCATCATCCAGCCGCGCATCAACAGCCGCCGTCCAATCGCGCGCAAACATCGGCGGCGAGGTGGGTTCATCATCAGCTTGCGTATAGAGTAAATTGCGCTGGGTTGAATGGAAGTCCAGGAACAGCGCTATGCGTTCATCGCCGTCTTCAAACGGCTTCAGCGCGCTTTTAATGGCCTGCGTTTCCGGCTGGGTAAACGGGCCCCAATCCCGGTTCAGATCAATACCGCCTTTATTATGCCGCCAATACCCGGCGGTCACGCCGTCCGGGTTGATCATAGGCACAATCAAGACATTAAAGTTCTCGCGAAAGCGTTGTGCCAAAGGGCTATTGCCTAATACTGTTTCAGAAAACGGTGTCAAAGCGAGCGCGCCGGTTACTTCTGGCGGGTGTTGACGTCCGACCAGCATGACATAGGGTTTGGCGCTTTCATCGGTTTTTACCTCTAGCATTTGGATTGGATAACTATCGCGCGATGCACCAATGGTTGTGGCCGTAACAAAAGAGAGGGCCGCCATGTTTTGCGTCCAGCTATCATGCATCTCCCGGGTTAAAATTTCTTGGGCGGACACATAGAAAGATCGGCCGTCTAAACCGAGGCGCATCGTCAGAGATTTATCCCCGTCGGCGATCTGTTTGGACTCCGGTAAAGCGCTCCAGACGTCACCGTTATAACTGAGCTTTGGCTTATAGCGGTGTTTGCCGTCTTCATATTTGAGCGTCACGCGGAGCGTTCCGGTGGTTTTGGGATCAACACGGAACCCGTACCACCCGCTATCATTGATAGGCGTGTTTTCGGGGCGAATGGTCAGATCAAAATGGCGCTTTGAGCGAACATCACACGCGCTGATATTGGCTGTGGCATGTTCAATCGAAAGGGCCGCAGCCGCGCTCTCGCACAGGGGTGCGTTTTCAAGTGCGGGCAAAACCTCGCCAACCCGCGTCTCGGGAGCCGTTACACAGGCCGCCAATAAGATTAAACCACAGAGAGGTATGAGTGTATGACGTTGCATAATGATCTCCTTAAACCGCGAATATATTATTGCCGCAAATTTTGACAGCCGTACAGCATATTTTATAGGCATGAGCGCCGCCGGGTTATTCATAAACAGGGTCCAAGGCGGCGCAAGATAAAATGCGTTTGCGAAAGCCCGCGTGCCGTAATAGGGCTATGCCAGCCGAACGGATTTGGAGCTTGGCATGCGTGAACCTTATGATCTTCTCGTCATTGGCGGCGGTATAAACGGCACCGCGGTTGCCCGCGATGCGGCGGGCCGGGGGCTGTCTGTTTGCCTGTGCGAGAAAGACGATCTGGCCAATCACACGTCCTCCTCAAGTACTAAGTTGATCCATGGCGGCTTGCGCTATCTTGAACAGTATGAATTTAAACTGGTGCGCGAATCCTTGATAGAACGCGAAGTTCTCTTGCGCGCCGCGCCGCACATTATCTGGCCGATGCGGTTTGTGCTTCCCTATGATAAGGGCCTTAGGCCCAAATGGATGCTGCGCGCCGGGCTTTTTTTGTATGATACTCTGGGCGGGCGAAAAATGCTGCCCGGCACCAGGACCGTCAAACTGAAAGGCAATCCCGCCCATGCGGCCTTAGAGACGCGACTGAAAACCGGGTTCGAATATTCCGATTGCTGGGTCGAGGACGCGCGGCTTGTTGTCCTAAACGCGGTCGACGCCGCGCGGCGCGGCGCGGATATTTTCACCCGCACAGCAGTGGCCTCAATCGCCATCAAAGACGGCCTGTATGAAGCCGTACTTGAGCGAGCGGATACAACTCAAATCGTTCGCGCGCGCGGCGTCATCAATGCCGCCGGGCCGTGGGTTGAGCAAGTCCTGCGAAAAATTGAAATCGGGCGCAATGAAAGCGAGCTTCGCCTCGTCAAAGGCAGCCATATTATCACGCGCAAACTCTATGACGGCGATCATGCCTATATTTTCCAGAATGCGGATAACCGCGTGATTTTTGCAATTCCATATGAGGGCGACTACACGCTCATCGGCACAACCGATGTACCCTATAAACGGATTGACTGGAAAGTTGAAATCTCGCCGGACGAAATCAATTATCTCTGCAGCGCAGTCAGTGAATATTTCACCCAAGATGTCACGCCCCAAGATGTGGTCTGGACGTATTCCGGCGTACGCCCGCTTTATGATGATCATAATAAAAACGCCTCCGCTGTGACGCGGGATTATGTTTTGGACATAGATCTCTACGCCGATGAACGCCCGTTTATGTCTGTTTACGGCGGCAAAATTACAACGTCACGAAAACTCGCCGAGCATGCGCTTGAAAAACTCGAAGACTATTACCCGGACGCGGGGGAGCCGTGGACAAAAGACGCGCCCCTGCCGGGCGGCGATATTGAGGGTGCCGATTTCGGCGCTCTGCTTGAAACCTATACTAAACAATACCCGGCAATGGATGACACGCTTCGCCGTCGCCTCGCCCGCGCTTACGGAACCCGCTTTCCCGAGGTCGTCAATGGCGGCGACCTCGGCAGGCATTTCGGCGCCGGACTACACGAATCCGAGGCCCGCTTCCTCATGAACCATGAATGGGCGACAACAGCGGATGACATCATGTGGCGCCGCACAAAACTCGGCCTTCACATGAGCGGCCCGGAGCGTGATAGTTTTACCGCGTGGTTTGATAGTCGACCGTAGAGAGCAAAACTAAAAGCCAAATCAGAGAGCAGAGACCATCAGTGCCGGAGGGTAAATCTCCTGAGTCTTTTAATCCATCGTTAGGACGACTTTACCCATAGCCCGGCGGCCGGATAATTCGTCAAAGGCTTTTGTGAAATCTTCCAGCGGATAAGCACCGCTGATCCGTGGTTTTATCTGGCCCTTTTTATACATAGCGATGATTTCGCCCATATTAGCCTGATGCTCTTTGGGGCTTTTCATCGTCCAAGTTCCCCAAAATACGCCGCGAATATCGATAGATTTTAATAGCGCCAGATTGAGCGGAATTTTCGGGATGTCTCCGCCCGCAAAACCAATGACCAAATACCGCCCATACCATTTGAGCGTCCGCATAGCGGGCTCTGCAAATTTATCACCTACAGGATCATAAATCACATCACATCCGCCAAGCTCTTTCATCCGGGTTTTTAAATCCTCATCAGTGTAATTGATAAGCTCATCCGCGCCGTGCTCTTTGCACACATCCAGCTTTTCCTGCGTACTGGCCGCTGCGATGACTGTCGCGCCCATGGCTTTTCCCAGTTCAACAGCCGCAAGGCCAACGCCGCCCGCCGCGCCGAGCACCAGTAGTGTTTCGCCTTCTTTTAGCTGCGCGCGCTGTTTGAGCGCATAATAGGATGTCCCGTAAACCAGCGCCATACCCGCCGCTGTCTCGAACGGCATATCGCCGATCGGCCACGTCACCATCATGGGCGCGAGCACCTCTGTGGCAAATGCACCGTTCATGACCATGCAAGCCACCCGGTCGCCAACCTTTAAATATGGCACATCATCGGCAAGCTCGGTGATGATGCCAGCGGCTTCGGAGCCCGGCGTAAACGGAAAAGGCGGCTTGATTTGATATTTGCCCTCCACCATCAAAATGTCCGGGAAATTCACGCCCGCCGCCTTAATATCTATTCGCACATGGCCCGGCTTCATAGGCGGTGAAGGCATCTCCTCAACCGCATGTTCGGCATAGGGTTTAAACGCGTGAACGGTGAGAGCTTTCATGGATTTATCCTCGTGATGTTTCTGTAGATTTTAAAGTTTCCCTCCCACCTTGTGGCGGTATCAGCCCGTGTTTTCAAGCGCTCAAGGATTATTTTTAAGGCCGATGCAGAACGCGGCTTTATCAAAATCGTGAGCATTATACGGCCGTTCATCCCTACACGAAAGCTGCCAATGGAAGGTTAAAGCAAAGCCGTAAACACCCGCCGATAATAGACGGATATAGTCGAGGGAAATTTTGAATTTGAAGGTTAATTGATCTCAAATTACTGTCATCTATGAGGGCAAAGGGGCCTTAGCGAGCACGAAATCTCAAACATTACCAGCGGCTGTTATGAAGCTGTGAGTTCAACTGGTCGCCGCAACACATACTATAAACTAAGTATGT
>CAYGRF010000054.1:13077-16671 GCA_964352275.1 uncultured Caulobacterales bacterium | reverse complement strand
CTTCCGTTTCTACAAGTACGACAAGTTTCAATCATTCAAATGGCATAGAGATCTGCCTTATAAACCCAAGGCTCAGGAGATGAGTAAGCTTACATTTATGGTGTATCTTAATGATGACTTTCAAGGAGGATACACAGACTTTGAAAACTTCAAAATTTGGCCAGAATGCGGAATGGCCGCTATATTCAACCATAAGCTCCGGCATGAAGGACCAACCGTCTCAGACGGAAGCAAATATGTTTTGCGTAGTGATGTGATTTATGCGGCTCCCTGATCCTATAAAAGTTATCAGTATTACCGCCAAAGCAGGCACTCGCCTTAATCCCTTCGGATACGGAACAGGCCTTCTTGGGTTGTTGAGGCGATGAGCTCGCCTTTTTGGGTGTAGAACGTGCCCCTGTTAAAGGTGCGGGCGCGGCCTGAGCGGGGGCTGTCGAGATAATAATAGATCCAGTCATTGACCTTTACATCGCTGTGGAACCACATGGCGTGATCCAGGCTTGCGCCCATCATTTGCCCGGAGAAAAACCCGTCTCCGTGCGGGCGAATACCTGTGCTCATCAGGGCTTTGTCAGAAATATAGGCCAGACAGGTCAGATGCATAATCGGATCATCCCCGACCGCGTCGGTGAATTTGAACCAAAATCCGTGTTCGGGTTCGTAGCTTTTCGGATTGATCAAATCCCCTAAAAACGGGGAGCGCAGGTCAATCACGTCTTTGGGGAAAATCAGGTATGAACTGCGCAGGCGCTTTTCCTGTTCATCCGTCAGGTCTTTGGCCATGAGGCTAATGCGTTCACTATCCGGCATGAGAGCATCCGGCTCCGGCACGCCAGCGGGCAAACTGTGTGCGTGGGACGGGCCATCTTCGATGCGGTGGAAAGACACGGAGCTGTTAAATATGGCTTCGCCGTTTTGGCGGGCGACAACACGCCGGGTTGAAAAACTGCGCCCATTGCGGATCGGATCGACCTCGAAAATAATCGGGCGGTTAAAATCGCCGGGCCGCAGGAAATATCCGTGCAGGGAATGCGGGACTTTATCCGGCTCGACGCTGCGCACCGCCGCGTTAAGAGACTGCGCCAGAACCTGCCCGCCAAAAACACGGGGCAGGCCAAGGCTTAAAGAATCGCCCCGAAAGAGATATTTATCAAGCTGCTCGACATGCAGCACATTGCGAAGTTGGTCCCAGGTAAACATGGCCGCTCTCTGACATAGAGGCGTAAGCGGGTACAGGAAAAAGTGCTGCATTGCGCCAAATAGCGCGCATAGTCCGCCCGCCCTGTGGATATTAACTAAGCCTAACAAATCCTTAAAATATGTGGTTTTTCAAGCCTTTAAGACTTTGGTTACCGTTTCAGCGCCAACGTCCGCTTACTGAATATAACTGATTCGAACGGCGCAAGGCATAACATGACACCTCTTCCTTTGAACTCTATCGTGCAAGGTGATTGCATTGACGGCATGAATGCCCTTCCGGCCGAATCTGTGGATCTTATTTTTGCCGACCCGCCTTATAATTTACAGCTTGGCGGAGATTTATCACGCCCTGATAATTCTACGGTCAACGGCGTCACGGAGGACTGGGATCAATTTGATACGATGGATGCCTATGATCTGTTTACCCATGATTGGATGAAAGCGGCGCGGCGCATTTTAAAGCCTAATGGTTCGCTCTGGGTGATCGGAAGCTATCACAATATTTTTCGTGTGGGCTGCGTGTTGCAAGACCAGCAGTTCTGGATTCAAAATGATGTGATCTGGCGCAAAACCAACCCGATGCCGAACTTTCGCGGGACGCGCTTTACTAACGCGCATGAAACCATGATCTGGGCCACAAAATCAGAAAATGCCCGCCCGACCTTTAATTATGACGCGATGAAGATGATGAATGACGGGGTTCAAATGCGCTCGGATTGGACGATGCCGATTTGCACGGGACGTGAGCGCCTGAAAAAAACTAGCGGCGAGAAAGCCCACCCCACACAAAAACCCGAAGGTCTGCTCCACCGCATTATTGTTTCAACATCCAATCCGGGAGATGTGGTTGTTGATCCGTTCTTTGGTACGGGCACGACAGGCGCTGTGGCCAAGAAACTCGGCCGCGATTTCATCGGCTTTGAGATGGAAGAAGAATATATTATTCACGCTCAGCGCCGCATTGATAAAATAAACCCGGGCCAAGGCCGGGCGGTTGCGGTCACCCGCTCGAAACGCAGCGCGCCGCGCGTTCCGTTTGGCACGCTGATTGAGCGCGGACTGATTAACCCGGGCACGATTTTGCATTCCTCAACCGGTAAACACTCCGCGCAAGTTCGCCCGGACGGGAGCCTCGCGACCGAAGATATGCAGGGATCGATACACCAGGTCGGCGCGCATGTTCAAAACGCTTCGGCCTGTAATGGTTGGACATTCTGGCATTTCTCAACGCCGCAAGGCCTGACGCAAATCGATGCTCTGCGCAATGTCATCCGCTCTGAAATGGAAATTGCGGGTTAGAGCCGGTCTGTCCGGCCTTTGTCTTTCAGGGCCTCAACGATTTTTTTGACGTCTTGCGCCGCGTCCAATGCGGCCACGAGAATCTGTCCGTCATGAACAATAATCGAGAGGCCTTCAACGCCGACAGCCGTAACAAGCGGGCCGTCCGTTTGGATCAGGCAGTTCTCTGTATTGTGTGTGATCACATCACCCGCGAGCACATTGCCGCCGCCGCGCACCTCATGCAGGGAAGCAAAAGAGCCAATATCGCTCCAGCCTATATCGCACGGCACAACCGCCGCCTTGTCAGTGGTTTCCATCACCGCATAGTCAATGGATTGCCCGGGGCAAGCCGCAAACGCATCGCGGTCTAGGCTTAAAATGCCGTCTTTCCAGATGCCGTCTTTGTAGGCTTGCCGGGCATGGCGGTGAATGCCGGGCTCAAACCTGTCAATTTCTGAAAGGAACGCGGCCGGGGAGAATAAGAATATTCCCGCATTCCATGCATAATCCCCGGATTCGATATAAGCCTTAGCGGTTGCGAGAGCGGGTTTTTCTTTAAAGGCGCGCACATTAAACACGCCTGAGCTCATCTGTTCGCCTTGCTGAATATAGCCATAGCCTGTCTCCGGCCTGTCCGGCGCAATGCCAAAGGTCACGAGATGTCCGCTCATCGCCGCCGGAGCTGCGCGGGCAATCGCGGCGCGAAAAGCCTTGGGATTACGGACATGATGATCCGCCGGAACCAGCAAGACCAGCATATCCGGGTTTAGGCTTTGGGCGTGAGCCGCCGCGACAACGGCGCAGGGCGCTGTGTTGCGGCCCATAGGCTCGACAATGACCCCGCCGCATTCCATTTCGATTTCAGCCATTTGCGCCCCAATGGCATCAGCGTGAAGCGCGTTACAAATAAACACGGGAGGGCTAAAACGCGCCGCAGTCATATCGCCAGTTTGAAACCGGAGAGCGGTTTCCTGCGCCATGGTTTTCTCTGTGACCAGCGGCAGTAATTGTTTGGGCATCGCTTTGCGCGATAACGGCCAGAGGCGGGAGCCCGCGCCGCCGGACAAAATCACGGGCATAATAGTTGGCACTACTGTCATAGGATTTCCCTCA
>CAYGRF010000054.1:0-12977 GCA_964352275.1 uncultured Caulobacterales bacterium | reverse complement strand
GCGTTTTACTCAAAAACCGGCGTGATGACGCGCTCGCCCTGGAAGGCATAATAGCGCGAGACATTATACCCTTGGTCGCGCAGCATGGCTTGGACGCTATGATCGCCGAGCAAATGCGCTGCGCCGACCGCAGCAAATCCTGTATCATTACTCTCCATGAAGCGCAGAAAAACGTCCGTCCAGATGCGGTTTCGATCTTTGATCAGGGCGTTATACAGCTCCGGTGAGCGGTTCGATAAAGCGAGGGTTGTTCTTTGCGAAAGGTGCGCCGTCTGTCCAACCGACCAATCATCGGCAATGGCGCGCAAATTATCGCCAAGTCCGTTAAAACCCTCCAGCGTTTCCGTGAGCAAAAGCATCTGAACAAAATCCGGCTGATCGGCGGTGGCGCGGATTTGCCGCTCCGGCGTATCGAGATAGATAATATTTTTGCGCATGCGCCGCGCCCGGCTTTTCAGCGCTTCATCGGCTGCGAGGCCGGGGGATAAGCCCTCTTTGGCGGCGGCTGCGATGGTCAAAAACTCACTGGCCAGCCATGGCTGCATCACATCCAGCGAGCTTATCGGAATGTCGCCATTATTGGCTGCCGCATCGAGCAGTTTTAACTGGTAGCTATCGAGGCGGTTTGACAGCCGTTTGCCGCTGTCTTGAAAGCCTAATTGCTGGGTCAGGATACTGGCTTCAAGCTGCGCGGATGTACCAGTGTCAAGTTCGAAAAATACCGTGCCGGACGCATCAAAGGCGTCTTTCATGTCCTGGCGTTGCCAATCCATTTCAGCGGGCAATAAATGTACCGTGCCGAATAAATATAGCACGCTGTCATGATCGCGCACCGTCCAGATAGCCGGGCCGTCATTGCGAGCTTTAGCCGCCGTCACCTTGCCGTCAACCGTGCCGCCCTGTTCGCATCCCGAAAGAAGCGCCAATCCGGCCATAAAAAACAAAACAAAGCAAGCGCGTATCATAGGCCGCTTGTGGGCAATCCGGTCCGTAATTTCAATTGTTAATCACAGAATTACTGCCGATAGCGCTGCGGCGCAAAAGCCGCAGCTTAGACGTTCGGTCAAGGTATTAAGCGAACATGTCCATATATTCGCCGTCAAGGCCGTAAACATCAGCAGAGTCGTTATAGGATAGTTCGGCGGGGGTAGCCGCGTCATATTCTGCAACCAAAGCGCCCCAATCGACACCATTGTCTCCGGCCTCTTCAAATCCTGCAAAGTCAAACAAACCCTCTGCCACTTCTGACGCTTCCGGAGGCGGCATATCGCCCGATGCCGGGAGGATGAAGTCATTCTCGTCAATGGTTGCTTCGCTGCCCGCCTGTATCCACAGAATATTGCCGCCCGCATATTCAAGCGCGAACCATCCTGAGGCCGCATTATCGGAATTAACGGAAAAATCCTCGCTCCCAAAAACAGTGTTCGACGTTATAAGCGTGGCATTGATCAGGTCGGTGCCATCTTCAAAATCATAGATAAAATCAATGCCGCCATTATCGCGCAGCCAGAACGTATCCGCGCCAGCGCCGCCGAGCATGCTGTCAGTCGCTGCAACCGTACCCATAACGATATTATCGGCGCCGTTGCCGCCATTTAGGAACGATCCCGCATAGCCCGCATAGAGACTGTCATTGCCGCCGCCGCCGACAATAGTGACATGCGCATTATAGCCATCCGCAGACAGAATATCGCCGTTTTCACTGCCTCGAGCATACTCGATCTGCCCGGCTGTCATATTGAGCGTGACCGACCCGCTTCCCGCCTGAACGAGGGCGTAATCATAATCCGCGCCGCCGGATACGAGCGTATCATTCGCGTCAAAAAACAATATGTCAGAGCCTGCACCGCCCGTCAGTTGGTCAGCGCCCGCATCACCGTAAAGTTGGTCATTGCCGCTTCCGCCCGTGAGGATGTCATTATCATTCCCGCCCAGAAGATAGTCATTGCCATTCCCGCCGGTGATAATGTCAGCGCCGCCATAGCCCTGCATGATTTGCGTATCTGAGTTGCCGCTGCCATTAAAGGTTTCAGCGCCGGATGTACCGTACCAGTTTTCAATATCGTCGGCCGTGTATGTGCCGCCTGTATCATTGTAGACAACGAGGTAGTCCGTGCCCGCGCCGCCGGATACCAGGGTATCCGCGCTGTCAGCGTACAAAATGTCCCGGCCGTCACCGCCTGAGAGCTGATCCGCGCCTGTCCCGCCATAAAGCTGGTCGTCCCCGTCATTCCCATAGAGTTGATCAGCGCCCGCACCGCCCAGCAACAAATCCCCGTTGCCGACTTCATTGCCGCCGTAAATGACATCATTATCATCATTGCCATAGATAATATCACGCCCGCCGTCGCCGTAGAGCGTATCTATGCCTTCATTCCCATAAATCGTATCTGCGCCGTCGCCGCCGTGGACCTCGTCATTCCCCGTCCCGCCAAGAATAAAGTCACCGGCTCCGACTTCATCGCCGCCGTAAATCGTATCATTATCTGCGTTGCCGTAAATAATATCGCGCCCGCCATCACCGTAAAGCGTGTCATTACCTTCATCACCAATGATTTGATCATCGCCGCCGCCGCCGCGGATCTCGTCAGCCCCGTCGCCGTCCCAAACCGTGCGCAATATCCGGTTTGCTCCCGGCGTGCCTTGCCCAACACCGTCAATAAACATTTCTCCCGTGGTTGTGCTAAATGTGTACGTATTCGAGCCCGCGTTAAAGCGCGTAATTTGCGCCGTAAAGGTGTTGCAAGGCCGCAATATCATACATCATGAGAGTTTGAGCACTGCCCCACGGCTCAACGGTGCTGTAGTCATAATTTACTCGGTCATGACCTGCGTAAGAATTATAGGTCATAATGGAATATTCTTGCGAATTGAACGCCGCTTCCATGATTCCGCTAAGGCCATCAGCCGTATGGCCATGCGCCAAACCCATGGCGTGGCCGATTTCATGACCCACAGTCGCCCAGTCAAAATCTCCAAGGTCGGGATTATCGCCGGTTCCGCCAAAAATAATGTCGCCGCCGCGCTCGGAGCTATGCGGATAATATCCAAAGGCTGTACCCGCCGTGCCGTTAGCCATGCGAATGGCCGCCTCTTGATCTTCGTCCTGCTCGCCTTCCGCGCCGTCAAGTAATGTAAAGGTCAAGCCTGAAACGCTGGCAAACATTCCAAACCACGCCGTCGCCGCCGTTTGTTGTTGCGCGCTCATTTCGCCTGTGAAAATCCCCTGATCCTCTACAATTGAATAATCCATAGCATCATCGATGAAACTGTAAGTCAGGTCAAAACTCGTCCACCGTGACCCAATAATCAGCGCATCCGTGTTGGTATCCCCGCTCAGGACGGCGGCTTGCGCCGGAGTTGCGCCATAATCAATCACTCCATCGGGTTCATGCGGCATAGGGGACTCCTTCATATTCAATTGTGGGTAAAAGATGTCTTGCGCTACATCTTTCAATTTCCCGCTTAACACGATTTACTGGTAAAGACCAGAGCGCGGTATTGGGTTCACAAATAGGGTGAATTTTTAACAAAGTAGGCCGCGTCATTTTTAAAACTAGCGCCGCAGCACTTATCGCATTACATACAGCTCAAACCGAACATAAGAGGCACAGTATGCAAACCATCGGACATTTCATCGACGGCGAAAACGTCAAAAGCACGTCGGCGCGCACTGCCAACATCTTCGACCCTAATACTGGCGCGGTGCAGCGCAAAGTCAGCCTTGGCACACCGGAAGAGCTTAATACGGCTATCGCGTCCGCTGAAAAGGCGCAAAAAATCTGGGCCGCGACAAATCCGCAAAAACGCTCCCGGGTTATGTTTGCCTATAAACAATTGGTCGAAGCCCATATGGACGATTTGGCCGCTTTGCTCTCATCAGAGCACGGCAAAGTCATCGCCGACAGCCGGGGCGATGTTATGCGCGGAATTGACGTCATTGAATTTGCTTGCGGCATTCCGCACGGACAAAAGGGCGAACATACTTATGGGGCCGGGCCGGAGATCGATGTCTATTCTCTGCGTAAACCGCTCGGCGTTGTGGCGGGGATTACCCCCTTTAACTTCCCGGCCATGATCCCGATGTGGATGTTCGGCATGTCGATCGCCACGGGCAATGCGTGTATTCTTAAACCATCCGAGAAAGACCCGTCTGTACCCATGCGCTTGGCGGAATTATTTGTGCAGGCCGGCGGCCCAAAAGGTCTGCTTAATGTGGTCAATGGCGACAAAGAAATTGTCGACGCTATTTGTGATCATCCCGTGATTAAAGCGGTCAGCTTTGTCGGCTCATCCGATATTGCGCACTATGTTTATGCCCGCGCCACAGCCGCGGGGAAACGCGCGCAATGTATGGGCGGGGCGAAAAACCACGGGATCATCCTGCCGGACGCGAATATGGAGCAAGCGGCCAAAGATATTCTCGGCGCGGCGTACGGCTCGGCGGGCGAGCGCTGTATGGCCTTGCCTGTTGTCGTTCCGGTTGGCGAGGGTACAGCCGAGAAATTTCTCGAAGCCTTTATGCCGAAATTAGACGCCATGACAGTCGGCACCTCCGCCGACCCGGATGCTGATTATGGCCCCGTTGTGACCGCCGCCCACAAAGCCAAAGTCGAAGGCATGATTGACCAAGCCGCCGCAGAGGGGGCAACCATGCTGGTCGATGGCCGAGGCTTTACGCTGCAAGGCTATGAAGACGGGTTTTTCATCGGCCCGACGCTGCTGGATAATGTAACGCCCGATATGGAAACCTATAAGGAAGAGATTTTCGGCCCTGTTCTACAGATCGTCCGCGCGAAAACTTTTGAAGAAGCGCTGCGGCTCCCGAGCGAGCATCAATATGGGAACGGCGTTGCGATCTTTACGCAAAACGGCCGCGCTGCCCGCGAATTTGCAGACCGCGTCGAGGTCGGTATGGTCGGTATAAATGTGCCCATCCCGGTTCCCGTCGCCTATCACAGTTTTGGCGGCTGGAAGCGTTCCGCGTTCGGTGATGCCAACCAATACGGCATGGAAGGGCTTAGGTTTTACACAAAAGTCAAGACCGTCACGCAAAGATGGCCGGAAGGCGAGACAGACGATAGCGCGTTTATTATCCCGACATTTTAACAATCATGAGTAAGTATGAAAAGTGCACTGAGATTACACTCGAAATATTTTGGGAGGGTCCATTTGATCAGGCAGATATCGTTCAGTACAGTAATGGAAAAAGGGGGCTTTCAGATGACGAAATATGTAAAATTGAATGCCCATCTGAAAAACTCAAAGCAATAAGAAATAAATATTGGACACTTTACAGTGCTTATGGGTCACATCAGTTGTACGGAAATGACGTTTTACTATATATTGGCAAAACAACTCGTGGAACCGCCGTTCGTTTAAAAGAGCATGATTCTTGGTTTGATGAGGAACGATTTGGAAAAACTAAGTTTTTTGTTGCAAGCATTTCAAATTTTTCAACTTGGGCTGATTCACCTGACGCCGATTATGGTGATGATATGGGGCGCTTTTTCAATGATGATGATATAGTTGATCGAACAGAAGCTTTACTAATTTACTCATTAGCCCCTGCTAGAAATACAAGCGGTGTTAATTCTACAAAAAAGAAAATTAATAATATCAGATTGTTTAATACTGGAGCTTTAGGCAATTTACCACCTGAAATTAGCGGTAAGTATTGGGTCGAATAAATGAATTTCGTACTCTCCGAAAAAGTCGTTATTCTGGATATTGTGTGGTAGTGCTTAGATCCCCGCTTTCGCCGGGATGAACGGCGTGGGAGATAGAGACATTTCCCCTCGCACGCAAGGAGGCCATACTCCGGCCACCGACCGTGCTTAACGCTTTGTTAAGTGATATGCGACATATATTTGACAGTTATGTGACGCTTGTGATATAAATATGTCACGAAACACGGTGAGCCCTGCGGCTCATTCAAATATGAGGTCAAGATGTATATTTCAAAACGGGTCCTTTATAAAGGACTGGACAGAGAAAAGCGAAAACGGATTCGCCAAAAACGGCAGCCCTATGATTTTATCACTCTGGCAGTTGGTATGGCCGGGCTTATGGGCTTCGGGGCCCTAGTTCTCTTTGCATCCTGATAATCTGCTCTAGGCTTTTTCCGCCGCAGTCCTTATATATCCTGAGGTGCCAAGGGTAACGCCCCCAATCTAATGACAAACGGCGCTTATCAGGAGCGGTTACGATATGGATTTCCAACTCACAGAAGAGCAAATTCTTATTCAGGATATGGCGCGGCAGTTCTCTGATGAACAGCTCGCGCCTCATGCCGAGCGGTGGGACGAAGAAAAGTTCCTCGACCGGGGCGTGTTTGAACGTGCGGCTGAGCTGGGCTTTCTCGGCATCTATACAGGCGAAGAGCATGGCGGCACGGCGCTGTCGCGCCTCGATAGCGCGTTGGTGTTTGAACAGCTTGCGCGCGGGGATGTCTCGCACACCGCGATGATGACCATTCATAATATGGCGACATGGATGATTGACCGTTACGGCGATGACCCGCTGCGCGCCAAATATGTACCCCACCTGACGGCAGGCGAATTTATCGCGTCATATTGCTTGACTGAGCCCGGAGCCGGGTCGGACGCCGCCTCGCTTTCTACCAAAGCTGTCCGGGACTGCGATGATTATATATTAAACGGATCCAAGAGCTTTATTTCCGGCGCAAGCTGGTCGGATGTCTATGTGGTCATGGCGCGCACCTCTGATGACGGTGCGCGCGGTGTTTCGACTTTTGTCGTTGAAAACGGCACGCCCGGATTATCTTTCGGCGCGCAAGAGCGTAAAATGGGCTGGAACGCACAGCCAACCGCGCAAGTGATCTTTGAGGATTGCCGCATTCCAGCTTCAAACCGGGTCGGGGCCGAAGGCGACGGATTTAAATTTGCCATGTCAGGCCTTGATGGCGGGCGAGTTAATATTGGCTGCTGCTCGCTGGGAGGGGCACAGGCTGCGCTGGATGCGGCTATTGACTATACCAAAGACCGCAAACAATTCGGGAAAGCCATAAGCGATTTTCAAAACACACAATTTAAGCTCGCCGATATGGCCACAGATCTCGAAGCGTCCCGGATGATGATCTACCGCGCCGCTGACATGGTCGATAAAAAACTGCCCAATGCGGGCGCGGCCTGCGCGATGGCGAAACGGTTTTCCACCGACACATGTTCGCGCATTGCCAATGATGCGCTCCAACTTCATGGCGGATATGGTTATCTCAAAGATTATCCGGTCGAGCGGATTGTTCGCGATCTGCGCGTACACCAAATTCTCGAAGGTACGAATGAGATCATGCGCGTGATTATTGCGCGCAGCATGCTTCGGCAATAAGCGCTTAACCCATTTAAGCTGAAATTACACTCAGGGTTTCAAAACACCCAGAACTGTGCAACACAGTCAGCATGACACTCATCAAGCTCTCGATCCCGATTTTAGTATGCATAGCGCTGTCTGCATGTGCAACGCAGTACGCGCCGGATGCTAAAGAATTAACCGCCGCCGAATTCGCAACGGCCAGAAATCATATCAACATCGTTATTAACACCAAGCGCCCCGGGACAAACGCGAAGGGCGAGCCGTTGATTTGTAAGGAAAGCCAAAAAACCGGAACGCGTCTGCGCCCGCAAGTATCATGTCACACTAAGGCCGAGTGGGATTACATTAAGAGCAAGACTCAAGAGAACATAAAAAATATGTATCTTAAAAGCGGCTCAGACCATGGCTAAATCAAGCTGACATCGCGGCGCTATTAGCCTTGGAATTGATGTCAATTTTGCGCTATATGCGCGCAAAAGGAGTCTGACATGACAGATCAAATCATCACAAATGTTACCGGCAATCTTGGCCGGATTACGCTCAACCGCCCGAAAGCGCTCAACGCGCTGACCACAGACATGTGCAAAGCCATGACTGAAATTTTGTTGGCGTGGGAGCAGGATGAAACCATTGGCGCGGTGCTTGTCGATGGTGCGGGCGAGCGCGCCTTTTGCGCGGGCGGTGATGTGATCATGCTCCACGATAGCGGCAAAAAAGACGGCCAAGAGGCCGAAGAATTTTGGCGCGCCGAATATGCGCTTAACGAGCTCATCCATGTTTACGGCAAGCCCTATATTTCCCTGATTGACGGGATCGTCATGGGCGGCGGAGTCGGTCTGTCCGTGCATGGCCGCCACCGGATTGCGGGCGATAATACGCTTTTCGCTATGCCCGAGACTGGCATCGGTTATTTCCCTGATGTGGGCGGTACATATTTTCTGCCGCGCCTTGGTAAATCCGTCGGAAACTGGCTTGGCCTAACGGGCGCGCGCGCCATTACGGCTGATGTCTGCGCGCTGGGCATTGCCACCGCTTATGTGCCAACCGATGCACATACGGGCCTGATTGAGGCGCTCTCAAAAGCCAAACTGGACGGCTCAGACGCAGCGGTGCAAAAGGTTCTGAAAAAGCTGACAAAATCACCGCCTGCCGCCGGGCAACTGCCGGGCGAAGTCAGCGCGTTTGGCAGAGATAGCGTTAGCGAAATTTTGGAAACGCTTGAGAGCTTCGAATCTGATTGGGCGACAAAACAGGCCTCTATTTTGCGTAAAAAATCACCGCTGGCTTTGGCTGTCACGCATGAGGCCCTCTCGCGCGGCGCGGCGCTAAACTTTCGGGAAGCCATGACCATGGAACTCGACCTGTCTCTGAACTTTCTCAAGACCGAGGATTTTTACGAAGGCATCCGCTCGCAACTCATTGACAAAGACCGCAATCCCAAATGGTCGCACGAGAGCGCAGCCAAAGTGACAGACAAACAGATAGAAAAATTATTCAGAGAGACAGCAAAACCCCGGCTGGAGTTTTTATCATAAGTGGGTGTGTAACTAAGGCCTAACAGTTTTCAAGATCGGAAGATTTGCATTGCTCCAGCAGTTTTTCCGTCTTTTTACCATCCCATATGGCTAAGTTGGACCGCGCGATGTCAAGATTGTCTTCCGCAAGCTCGCCGCCATTCTCTAATGCGATGGTGAACCAGACAACAGCGCGGCTCATATCTTTTTTAACTCCGTCTCCGTTCATATATTTATACCCGACATTATTCTGTGCGTCCGCATCGCCAAGCTTGGCGGCCTTGAGGGCGTAATTAAAGGAGGTTTTCAGGTTTTTACGAACGCCTTCACCCTCACTAAACATCACACTTAAATTATAGAGCGATACGACGTGATCTTTTGCGCCGGCTTGTTGATAATATTCCACCGCTTTTTCATTGTCTTCTGCAACGCCCAAGCCTTCATCATAGGCATAGCCCAAATCGCCCAGCGCCGGGCCGTAATATTGATCGGCAGAAGCTTTCAGGTAAGGCATCGCCATATCCCAGCTTGCCTCGACGCTGCGGCCGTTAATATAGGCCAAAGCGACATTATGATGTGCTACTGCAACGCCTTGTTCGGCCGCCAGCTTATACAGTTCAAGCGCTTTCACCTCATCTTTTGGGGTGCCTTCGCCGTGCTCATACATGGCACCTAAATAATTCTGAGCATTCGCAATGCCTGCATCCGCAGCTTTTGTCAGCCACATGACGGACGTTTCGTCATTGGCCTCAACGAGCGTTCCTCTGTCATAAGCGACGCCAAGACTTAAATATCCCCATGCATTACCTTGATCCGCCGCTGCGCGGTAAAGGCTCAGCGCTTTAACTGGATCGGCTTGAATGCCAGTTCCGTGTTCATACATAGCGCCTAAATTATTTTGGGCGTCGGCATAGCCTTGCTCGGCAGACAATTGATACCACTTGACGGCCTTCACCGCGTCGACCGCAACGCCATCGCCGTAATCATAGGCAATAGCCAAATCAAATTGCGCTTCTGCGGCGCCCGCCTCGGCTTCGGCTGTGAGTGCAGCAATATCTACCTCTTGAGCTGTAACCGGGCTGCATAGGCTCATGGCTAGAGTGAACGATAGGGCTGCAATGAAAAATTTAAAAACAGGCATAGGCGCGTCCTCACACGTAAAGATAGTGGCTCGTGGCTAAATACCTATCTCTTCATTTGCCTATCCGTCAAACAGGATTTATGAAAACCGTAGTTTTTAAACAGCGCAGGATCACCCCATGACCACAATCGCATTTATCGGCCTTGGCAATATGGGCATTGGCATGGCCAGCAATCTCGCGAAATCCGGGCATGATGTGCGCGCACTGGATATTTCCGAGGACGCGGTCGCCCGCGCTGTGGCCGCCGGGTGCAAAGGCGCTAAAGACACAAAAGAGGCGGTATCCGAGGCGGATATTGTTGTCACCATGCTCCCCGCCGGAAAGCATGTCAGCTTGGTTTACGGCGATGAAGGCGGCGTGTTTGATCACGCTAAACCCGGCGCGCTCTTCATCGATTGCTCCACCATTGACGTGGCCACGGCGCGGTCTGTCATTTCGCATGCCGAAGCGCGCGGTTTTGCCATGATCGATGCTCCCGTCTCAGGCGGGGTAGGCGGCGCAGCGGCGGGTACATTGACATTTATGTGCGGCGGCGCGGATGAGGCTTTTGCGCGGGCGAAACCGGCGCTGGATATAATGGGTAAAAACGTATTTCACGCGGGCGGCGCCGGGAACGGGCAAGTGGCTAAAATCTGTAATAATATGCTGCTTGGCATCCATATGATCGGCACATGCGAAGCGTTTAATTTGGCGGAAAGGCTGGGCCTCGACGCCCAGACCTTTTTCGATATTGCATCAACAGCTTCCGGGCAAAACTGGTCGATGACGAGCTATTGCCCGGCCCCCGGCCCGGTCGCAAGCGCGCCGTCCAACAAGAATTACCAGCCGGGTTTTGCCGCCGCCATGATGCTCAAAGATTTACGCCTCGCCCAAGAGGCGGCCACAGCCGCCCGCGCGGCAACCCCGCTAGGCGCGCAATCCGAAGCGCTCTATGCCCTTATGGAAGCGGCTGGAAAAGACGGGCTTGATTTCTCCGGGATCATGAAGCTGATCAATGGCAGTCTTTAACGGTCCGTCTTATGACAACCCATAAGGCCCGGTCATGGTGATCGGATATTGTTTACGCTCATGCTCAACGAGTTTCATGGCATAATGCTTTGTGCCGCCCTCCTCGGAGGTGACAGAAAACCCTAAATTGTCATAATGCTGGGATACGAGACCGTTGCGGTCTGTCGGAATGTAGGTCGCGGTAAGCGTTTCTGCGCCTTTGACTTTCGCGGCCTCGGCAATGGAGTCGAGCACGGCTTTTTCGACGCCGCGTCCCAGGACCCGGCAGCTCATGAGCCACGTATCCAGATCCCAAACCTTGCCGTCTTCTTTGGCGATAACCACAGAAATCATACCATTATCGCCGAACTTATCTTTGAGGCGAATTTGGAAGCCGTGGACGTTCTCGTCCTCTTTAAAGCCTTTGACCTGCGCGTCTGTATAACGGCGCGTGGTCAGATTAAATTGGTTGGTTTTGTTAATTAACTGCGTGATTCGGGCTAGGCCGACATCGTCAAAATCATTGATGTCCATATCCATCTCAAGGGAGGCGATATAATCATCGAGTGACCGCGCGGATTTTTGCAATTCAGCGCGTTTAGCATTCATCCGGTATTGTTCGGCCCTTGCCGCATCCTCGAGCACAAAATTTGTGGCTTCGAAATAACCCGCCAGCATTAACATGGTAGCATATTCGGACGGGTCTTTGGAGACTTCCGGTACGGCCACCATCGGCAGGGCTTGGCGCACTTGGCTGCGCTCGGCCGGATTATCGTCCAAAAACACAAAACTATCGAGGCCAAGGCTGAGCGCTTCGGCAATGGCTTCAAGGTTAGAGGCTTTATCAATCCAGTTGGCTTGGAACACTGCAATATCGTCTTCTTTGAGGATCATGTCCGGATGATCCCGAAACGGCTCCCGCGCAATAGAATCCGTATTTTTAGAGCATACAGCCAAAACAATCCCGCGGGATTTAAGCGCTTTGGCATAATTCTGCACCTGCAAATGCGCCTCGCCAACTGCGTCGCCCTGAGCGAGCTTAATGCCGGTCATGCCGTCATCACCAATAATGCCGCCCCAGACTGTATTATCTAAATCGAGCACCAGAACCTTGCGCTGTTTACCGCGAATACTGCCCAAAATCCGGGCGATATGATCGGCAAGGAACGGGAGAATGTTGAGCGAGCATGGGACTTTGCCCATGTTCCAGAGCTGAATATCATGCCAGTGACCAAATCCGGCGACTTCGGCGACAGACCGCGTATCAAACACAATCGCACCGACGTTCGCCGCCAGCGTTTCCAGTTCTGCGTTAAAGCGGTTTATCAAATCCCGCATTGTGCCGGACGCATTTTTATCAAAACTGCCAAACATAACCTCTGGCGTGGGCACAAGGTTGGTAATAATAATCTGCGCGCTGCTATTGGCGGTGAAATTATCCAGCGCCGTTTGCGCCATTTCCAGCGAATCCGCCAGCGTCTTATCGGCTTTTGCAGGCTCCCACGGGGAGGCGGTCAGCGGTAGATTGCGCGGATCGAGAAAGATCAGAATAACGTCAGACCCTGCCGTGTTGACACTGGAGCCCGGATTGATCGCCTCTTGCATCAATTGGTCATATTCACCCATATGCGGCTGCACGAAAACGCTGTGGCGCGCTCCCGCAGTCCGCAGACTATCGGCCAGATAATCAAGCGTGCAATTGCCGACAAGGCTCACAGAGATTGGGCTGAGCGGCTTGACGGGCGCGCCGGATTTTTCGCGGCGGCGACACATAACCGCAAGGCGGTCGAGCACATTATCAGGGAGCTTATAGCTTACGCATTGACGTAAAACTGCGCCAAAATTGTCTGTATCGGGCTTCAGAGATTTCGCCTGCGCAAGTATGTCCTCTGGAGCCTCGGCGAGCCAGGACAGCAGGGCGGGGTCTTTTTGCATGATGATCTCCAGATTGAATTGTTGCGCGCGAGATGTCGAGGGTTCTCTATGGAATTCAGGCTTA
>CAYGRF010000053.1:0-16933 GCA_964352275.1 uncultured Caulobacterales bacterium | reverse complement strand
CGTTACCATTATAGCCCTTGCGAAGGGACGCGGGCGGCGCTAAGTCCGCCGCATGAAATATCTAGGTTATATTCCCCTTCTCGCAGCCTTTATTTTTGGCTATGTCGCTTGGCATCCCGGATTGGTCATTGGCTGCGCCGCCATATCTACGCTCATCTATATGTCAGCCCGCCGAAGACAAGTGACCGACAAAAACTATACGGGCGGGCGCAATATGATTGCTGACGGAGCTTACCTGATTACTGTGCAAACGCTGATTATGTTTACCGCCTATATTTTGGGTTGGTTCCTCGTAAACAGAGTCGCTTAAGGTTATTTGCTCATGTCGATAGAGGCCGCATCGCGGGTGAGTTCGACAAATTCGCTTCGGTAGCCATAGGCATCAACGCCCTTGGCATTTTGTGCGAGAGCGGTCACATCGTCCCAAGACATATCGTCCATAAACAAATCACCGCGCAGTTTAAGACCGTATGCAGCGACAGCCGTCGCAAAGCGCGTGTCTCGTGAGGCACGGGAAAGCCTATTCACTTCGGCGCTTACAGAAATCGGCGTCTCCATAAGGCGGGACATGGTCTCGCCCGGCCTTTTATAACGCAATTTGACAAGACCGTATTCCTCCGCGTAAGCATCGCCGCCGCTCCAGCTATTTCCTGCCTCTTGGCCATATCGCAACGGATCGACGAATTGTTTTCGCAAGCCCGCAGGATTGATTTCATATATGGCCGTCACCGTATGGCCCGCGCCAATATCGCCCGCGTCAACTTTGTCATTGTTGAAATCTTCGCGTGCAATAGCGCGGGTTTCATACCCGACAAGCCGGTATTCCGAGACTTTGGCCGGATTAAATTCGACCTGAATTTTCAGATCATTGGCAATTGGGAAAAAGTTTTTGCCCATATCATTGCCGAAAAACTTTCGCGCCTCACGCAGGCTATCTATATAGCCCGCAGTGCCGTTCCCGTTTTGCGCAATCGCTTGCATGCGGTTATCTTTGACATTCCCTTGCCCAAAGCCGAGCACAGAAAGATAGACACCCTCATCGCGGCGGCTCTCAACATAAGTTTTTAGTTCGGCCGGGTCTGATATTCCGATATTAAAATCACCGTCAGTCGCCAAGATAATCCGATTGGTACCGTCTTTGATGAAGGCGTCTTTGGCTACCGCATAAGCGGATTGCAATCCAGCGGCACCGGCGGTTCCGCCCTTAGCGCGTAATGGGTCAATAGCGGCTAATATCTCGCTGGCTCGGTCACCCGGTACGGCTTCCAGAATCGTATCAACCGTTGGCCCGTAAGTGACAATCGACACTTTATCATACGGCCCCAAGTTTTTGACTAAATATTCAAAGGAACGTTTAAGTAAGGGCAGTTTGTTCTGTGCGTCCATGGATCCCGATACGTCAATCAGGAAGACGAGGTTCATATCAGGCCGCTTGCGATCCGGAATATCATAGCCTTTCAGTCCAATATGCACGAGCTTGGTCTGGTCGTTCCACGGGGACGGCACGACTGAAATATTAGGTTTGAACGGGTCTTTCTTGCTGTTTGGCATGTCATAATCATAATCAAAATAATTGATCATTTCCTCGACGCGGACGCTACCTTTGGGCGGCTTGCGGCCATCTTTGACGAATTGGCGGACAAAGCTGTAACTGGCCGTATCGACATCGGCGGAAAACGTCGAGACGGGCTGTTCTGCGACCCGTTTATAGGGGTTATTGGTGAATTTGGCGAATTCATCTGCGGACTTAAACTCGCGGATGATTGTGCCTTCGGGGTCTCTAATGACCCATCGCCGGGGGGATGTCTCGACCCGTTTTTTGATTTCGTGTGTTACGGCTTCGCCGTCTTTTGGCACAGAAATTTCTGTCGTGCCTGTACCGGGTTTCAAGACGCGGCGCGTCACGGAACGCGTTACCGCAGGAACTGTACGCTCTTGGATGCTTGCTGGTGTTTTCACCGTGCCATCCGCATGATAAACGGGCGGAACAGTGACGAACTCTGTTCGGGCCTCTTGCGTCATAATTGTTTCGTTTACAGTTTCATATTGCGGCGGCGTGCCCACAGCCTTGGTTTCGCCGGGATTGACAATGATGGTTTCCGTAACGGTCTCAAATTCGGGTTCGAGCGCTTCAGCAATATACCTACCACTTGAAACATTTTCGGTGCTAATGATCGCGCACAGGTTTGCATTCGATAAGACCGATCCATCTGGGCACGCAAACGCCGGACGTGCGGGACATGTACCAGTACCCAGACTGGAACCATCCCAGCAGACTTGCATTGCGGGCGGCTGCGACGGCATATGACCCACCAAAGGATGCACTTCGCTTCGCTTGGTAGCCGTAACGACTATTTGTTCTTGAGTCTGGCTGTCTGTTTGCAGCGACGTGCCCGTGCCTGTTGTATGGCATGCCGCTAAAAGGTTTGCGGTGACGCATAAAGTCAGTTTTTTCATGTGGCTGTCCCTGTTTCTTCTAATCTTAAAGGACAATATGGCAGAAAATATGTCAACTTTATGGCTAACAGAGGGTGAACCCACGTTAATCGCGCAGGATTGAGGGAATCTGGCACCTCTTTTGCACCGCAGACACGAAAGACAATCATGTCAAAAGCGAGGCCACTATGAAACACATTCCCAAGCACCTGATTCCCGCTCTCGGTTTAGTCTGTTGGGGCGCATTGATTCTAATGATCGATGGCTATGATTTTACCTATTATTTGGTGACGGCGGTGATTACAGCTTTTGTAACGGGCCTACTATATAGAAAAGCGGCAAACCGCGCGCTTGAAACCCAATCGGTTGACAAAGCTTAGAGCAATAACTGTTTAGTCAGAGATGAAACTCGGCCTTACTGGTCATTTTTCAATGCTTTGTTGAATATGACTAAACACGAAATGCAATGTCATCTTACGCAACCGGTCCTTCGAATTCCCCATCCTGAGGCCGGGCGAAGCCCGGGTACTCCTAAGGGTGAGAGGTAGCATCCAATTATCCTTCGAGACGCCCGCACCGGGCTCCTCAGGATGAGGAAAGTGTTTGAGCATTTTATATTTTTTTAACGATCACAATTAAAGGCGAATTTTACTCATCGAAAAGCAATCTTACGTCAGTTCATCGACCAAGGCTAGCAGCTTACTCTCAACCTCATCCAATACACGTTCGTCGCGTCCCCGGGCGACAAAATTCACGCCCCGGAGATCGGCGTTGAAAAACGGGTAACTCCCGATTGAAACGCCCGGATAGTTTTTTTCAATAACAGCGAGATGTTCGGCCGCATCGCCCTCACCTATGCCGCTCGCTAAAACTGTCCGTGAGAACACTTCAGCCCCGCCTTTAATACGGTGGCCAATGTCTTGCAGCATGCCTTTCATGATGCCCGGTACGCCCGCCATGGTAAATACATTTTCAGTTTGAAATCCGGGGGCTTGGGACACCGGGTTTTTGATCAGGCTCGCACCGTCAGGGATCCGCGCCATGCGCCGCCGGGCCGCATTGAGTTCTTCCTCGGCGTACCGCGTACGAAGCTCAGCTATCGCGTCAGGCCGCTCGGAAATACCCACTCCGAAGGCCGCCGCAATACAATCCGCCGTAATATCGTCATGCGTGGGGCCAATACCACCCGTAGTAAAAACATAATCAAACCGACCGGAAAATGCGCGTACCGTCTCGGTTATAATACCCGCATCGTCAGCAATGATACGCGCCTCGCCAACTTGCACGCCCAGCGGAGCTAAAAACAGGGCAATGGTCTTGAGGTTAGTATCCTGCGTACGGCCGGATAAAAGCTCATCGCCGATCATAATTACGCCGGCAGTCACTAGGGTTTGTGTCATGTAATTTCGCTTAAATTATGCGGCTTCGAGGCCCGAAAGGCGCTCTAAAAACCACTGTTGCTCCGCTTCTGGAATATCGATCGGGAGCGTGAGCATACGCTCAATCATCAAGTTTTGAAAATATATATGATCATATTCTATACCGGAAATCTCAAGGTCCCGGTAAATCGCGCAAGCCGCGCGGATCAATTTGGTTTGAGACGCGCTTAGTCCCGCCTTTGCGCACAAAGCCTTCAGCCCAAACGGGCCGCTGTCATGAATCATAAGCGCCGCTTTGGCCGGAATCACATTTGACAACTGCGCGAGGCCATATTGTAAAAATGGCATACGTCCCAACCCGGCTGCGCGAATCAAAATAGACGGCGTCAGGCGGCCTGACTCATGAATACGTGATACCAAGCGGTGTAAATCGCGATCCGGCAAATCCTCGTCAATCACATCCAGACTGGCCCGCTCACGCGCACGGGTCGCCAAATCGACAGCAATGCTCACGGGTATGTCATGCCGGCGATTGATCAGGATCGCGGCTTCTTCGCTCACGATCGTGATCAACTTTTCCATGACGCTAACGGGCAAATCCCTCCGGGCAATAAACGCTTCCTTGATGAGGTCATCATCATGATAAAGTTCCAGCACGTTTTCGGCGAGGCCTGCGTCAATAATCGCGCCGTCATTCGCCGCAATTTCAGCAATGGCGCGGCTGTCGCCATACCGCACAATTTCGCGCACAACGGTTCCGCTGACGCTGGCTCGGCGAGCTATTGCCATGACTTTAGACGCGGCCTTCGAGCGCAGAATTTCCACCAAATCATCATCGGTGAGAACAGGTGAGAATGTTAAAATGGGAACAGCAATATTATCAATATCAAGTGCGAGTTTTTTCGCCACCTCACGTGGCAATTCCGGTGAGTTTTGCAAGGTCACAGACAGAGCGCGCCGTACAATGGCAACAGCATCTTCCGCCATATAGGCCAGTAATTTGCGGGCAAAAGCCCTCTCGCTCTCGGATAATTGACCTGAACGAACGGTACGGCATATGCGCTGGGCCGCACTGGCGCGCCGCTCAGGGTCTGGATGCCGCACCAAAAGGCGAACATCATCTTCTTTTAAATGTTCGAGCTTGATACTCACCATAATGCCTCCATAGAAATCTATAGGCAGTTATGGTAAACGAGACATTACGATATGAGAAAATGGTACCGCCTCTCAGGTTTGAACTGAGGACCTCTGGTTCCACAAACCAGCGCTCTAACCAACTGAGCTAAGGCGGCATACCGATAGGCATTAGCCAGCGGTGTCTATACCAAGGCTAAACGCCTATCAAGACGTGTTTTGAAAAACTTTCGACGAAAACGGGCCTGACTTATGCCTAAGCTTCACACGCCTTCATGTCGATATTTTCCCAGCCTTGGCTACCCAAATTCTCTTGACATTTAATATAGTCGTGTAAGTCACGCGCCCGGCGCGCCGGATCCGGATGGGTCGACATAAATTCCGGTTGACGGTTTGTGTTGGCTTCCGCCATTTTCTCCCAGAGTTTCACGGATTGGTATGGGTCATATCCGGCTTTCTGCATATATTTTGCGCCTAAAAGATCTGACTGGCTTTCATGCGCGCGAGAGTAAGGCAGCATAATCCCCACAGTAAAGCCCATGCCCAATGCCGCCTGTAGCATTTGAGAATTACGGTTTGCCTTATTCATACAGCTACTATATTCGCGCTGCGTCGTTGAGTTTTTACGGCACGCGCTTGTCATTTGACTACTACCGAGCATCGTTAGCCCTGCTACGCCGACCTGACCTGCCATTTGCGTACTCACACGTTCAGCCGCATGACGCCCTGTCACATGCCCGACTTCGTGACCCATAATCGCAGCAATCTGATCATCATTATCTGTGAAATCCATCATGCCTTTATAAAATCCCACGCGGTTTCCCGGCAAAACAAAGGCATTTTTTGTATCTGTGTCGAAAACGGCTGTTTCCCAATTTTCATCCGCTTTGTTCGCGCCAACGGCAATACGGCTGGCAATATTGCGCAGGCGGGTTGTATAACGCGGGTCAGTGGATGTCGGCGTTTTCTGCTTGGCCTCAGCCCAGCTCGCAGCCGCCATTTCATTAAGTTGCGAATCGCCCACCAGTAAAAGCTGTCGAGCCCCCGTTTCCGGGTTAGTTGCGCAACCTGATAAAGTCGGTGTTATGGCAAGAGCTCCGCCCGCCGCCAAGCCCATTACCAACCGCCGCCGTTGCAGCATGCCCTGAGTTTCTTCGTCCGCAGCCTTTACAGTCTGATCATGTGTACACATATGTTCTCCGTCAGTCACAGTTCCCGATGCAATCTCTATACCCTAAAGCGCCGGGCAAGCATAGGTTCCTGCTGACATTTATCCTGCCTATGCTGGGAACTTGTTTTGCTCTCATTCATTTAAACCGTTATAGTTTGCCCACTCCACTGCTAATTCTGCTAGGTGACACCATGAAGAAAATCTTGATTGGACTATCTATAATCCCTGTCGTGCTCATTGCCGGTATCGCCATTATTCCGTCTCTTGTGCCCTCGTCAGTCTACAAGGACAGAATTCAAACGCAGCTTAGTAAAGAACTCGCCCGAGATGTTACAATTGAGGGTGATGTGACGCTTTCAGTCTTCCCGACGATCCGCGCAAAAACAGACCGAGTCGTCATTGCGAACCCAGAGTCGTTTACCGCAACCGATTTTGCCTCTATGGACGGATTAGAAGCTCGGATTAAGCTTCTGCCGCTTCTGTCAAAGCGCGTCGAAATATCCGCGTTTACGCTCAAAAATCCTGTGATCAATCTCGAAAAGCGCGCCGACGGACAGGCCAATTGGATTATGGGCGATAAAACAACTGACGGTACAGAAAAAGCTCCCGTGGATGACGGGCCGTTTAAAAGGGATGGTCGCTATGCCAATATTGATCCCACAATCGGGTTGTTCTCTATTGATAACGGCTCAATTTCCTACTCGGACGCTACCACAGATACGCAGTACATCTTAACTAAAGCCAATCTTGAGTTCTCCCTGCCCGGACTCGCTAAGCCTGTCAGTATCAAGGGCGACGTTATCGTCAATGATGAGCCTTTAGATATAACATTATCCCTCGACACACCGCGCGCGTTTTTAAACGGTGAAGAAACCCCTGTAAGTTTTGATATTGTGACGAATTTTGCCGATATTTCAGGGCAAGGCGTCTTCCTTGAAAGCCAAGACATTGCTGTGTCTTTGAACATTCAAGGCGGCATATCTGATGTGTCAGCCCTGAGCGCCTATATGCCGATAGACACGCCGATAGGAGACCTTGCCAAAACCATAAAACTATCGGGAACCTACACCTATGACGGCTCAGTCTTATCCGCCAAAGACGCTCATATTAGAGCGAGCGGCGATAATGTGAATCTGACGTTTAAAGGAGATGCCAGGCTCGCGGAGAGCCCCGTTTTAGACGGAACCGTGGATTTAAACCTGACTGATATTACCACATTAGCATCAATCTTAAAGCTGGACATGCCCGGTCTTGATATTGCTAAGACCTTGTCATTGACCGCAGACATGAACGCCGCGGGCAAAGGTTTTGCCGCAAAGAACATTAAAGCGAAAGTCACAGGAGACGATGTCGAGGCTGAATTTTTCGGAACTGCCACGTATGGGGACATCATAACCGCTGATGGCGACGTCTCAGCCAATACCGGCTCCATTCCGGCGTTAGTCCGCGCCTTAAAGCTAAACATGCCTCAGGCAGCAGCACTTGGCAGGGCCGACTTTAAAGGCAAGCTGTCCATGGATGGTGATACAATCACGCTCGTTTTATCGGACGCAAAGACATCAAGTGAACACCTCGACGCAATCTATATCGGAAGTGTTATAAAGAATGGCGAAACAATAAGCTTGGATGGAAATTTTGACGGCACTATCAAATCCTTACAAAGGCTTGCTGAGGTTGCAGCCATGGACGTCCCTTATGCCGCGTCGATCGGCTCTGTCACTGCGAAAGGCTCCCTATCCGGCCCGGTAGACGCACTGTCAATATCCGGTCTTGATGCCTCTTTAGCGGACGGGCAATTGAACGGCCGCTTCGAGGGCTCAGCCACCATGAAAGACAGCATGTCGCTAACCGGAAAACTCAGCGCTGATATTCCGTCTGTGCGCGCACTTGCCGCTGCTATAGGAACCGCCCTGCTCCCGAGCACAGACGCTGGCAATATATACGAAGCGTTTGCGATTAGTGGCCAAGTCAAAGGCTCGCCAGAAGCTTTGTCATTTGACGGAGCCACCATTGCCTTTGATAATATCAATGGCCGGGGCAGTTTCGCGGTTGACCTTAAACAGGCAAAGCCGTTTGTCACTGGACAAATCGATTTAGACGGGCTGGATCTCCGCCCATATATGGCGAGTTACGCGCAGCAAAACCCAACCGGAGACATTCAGCCTTGGAGCGAAGAGCCCCTCAATGTGGCAATGCTCAACGCGGTTGACGGAGATTTCAAATTTTCAACGCCAAATATCATCACAGACCGCTTGAAAATGGGCCAAGCCGATGTAAATGCGGCACTTCGCAATGGAAAAGTAACCGCTGAGCTCCCAAAAGTGAACGCCTATGGCGGCCTGGGTAATTTAACGGCTACGCTGGATGCCTCTAGCGCCGTTCCAACATTTGCCCTTGATGTCAGCATGGATGACTTAAACTCTAATGCGTTTTTAGGGGCTGTTGCGGGCTTCACACAAGCCACAGGCGAAGGCAAGACCGGTTTGTCCATACGGGGCAGCGGGACATCACAAGCGGCCATTATGAAGTCCTTAGACGGGCAAGGTGACTTTAAGATTATCGATGGCCAACTCTCCGGCATTGATCTCACCCAGTTCCTTACCGGACTAGACCAGGCTTTGACCAGCAAGTCATTACCGGGCGGTATTGGCAGCCAATACGCCACCCAATTCAACGACATTGTCGGACTTTTCAAAATCGAAAACGGCATTGCAAAAATTGATAAATTCTCCCTTAGCGGGTTTGGCGTTGCCGCTGAAGGCGCTGGAAAAATCGACTTAGGGTCACAAAATATTGATTTCAGCCTGCGCCCGCGCCTGACCGGCAAAAGTGCCAGCGATCTGGCCAGCTTTGGGATTCCCGTGCGGATTAAAGGCGGATTCGGCAGTGCATCAGCCGGGCTGGATACGGAGCTGCTCGGTAAAATCGCTGCCGCCCAAGCCAAGGCCCGCTTACAAAAAGAACTGACGGATCAAGTCGGTGGCCCGGTTGGCAGTATACTCGGCGGCATATTGGGCGGCGGGCAAACACGCAACAATGACCAGACCTCGCAAAACCCGGTAACCAATAATCAGACCCAAGCGGAAACACCCCCGAAACCTGCGGCCATCAAGCCAGAAGATGCCGTGAATGATTTATTAGGCAATCTGTTTGGGAAGCCCAAAAAGAAAGAGGATGAAGAAAAGAAAGAATAAGCGCACCTTTGGCCCGGAAAAATTATTCCAAGTCTAACTTCCCGCCTATGCTAGATTAGGTGTTTGTTCTAATTTTTTCATGAAACTCACATATATTTTTTACTGATTATGCGTATTGTGCAATTCATGATAATGAAGAGCGGAAAATATGGCAATAAATGACCCAGTCACAGCAGCGCAGGTACCTGCCGCTGACTTTACCATCAATCAGTGCTGGGATGCTTATACGCCACAACAACATGCCATTTGGCAAACACTTTACAAAAGACAGATCAAAATACTGGCTAAGCGGGCCGTGCCTGAATTTTATCAAGGGCTGACAGCGCTGAATCTCAATGATGGCGGAATTCCGAATTTTGACCGCATCAATGAGGCGCTTTACAAACTAACCGGGTGGCAAGTTGTTGCTGTGCCGCACTTAGTGCCGGACGCGATATTTTTTGAGCATTTGGCTAATCGCCGTTTCCCCGCCGGACGGTTCATTCGCACACGGGCGCAAATGGACTATATCCAAGAACCGGACGTTTTTCATGACGTCTTTGGTCACGTCCCCCTACTCGCGCAGCCTGTATTTGCTGATTACATGGAAGCCTACGGCAAAGGCGGCTTAAGGGCGCTTAAATATGACTGCCTGAAAAATCTCGCGCGGCTCTATTGGTACACGGTTGAGTTTGGCTTGATGCAAACCGATGATGGCTTAAAAATATACGGTGCAGGCATTGTGTCCTCACGGACGGAGAGCGTTTTCTGCCTCGAAGCGCCTTCACCGAACCGGATACACTTTGATTTACAGCGCGTCATGCAAACGGATTATCGGATAGATGACTTTCAGCAGGTCTACTTTGTTATCAACTCCTTTCAGGAACTGTTTGAATCGACGCAGCAAGACTTCGCGCCCATTTATGATTTTATGTCAAAGTCCGATGTAATGTTTGGACTAACCGATATTCTTCAGACGGATAAAGTCTATAAACGCGGCACCCAGGATTATGCCCGGTCTGGCGGACGGCTAGCCGAAACATCATAGGTTTAAGCTAAGCCTGTTTGTTCGCGCGGATAATCCAGCCAATCTCATCTTGCTGAAATCCCGTCATGAAAACCTCAGGCGGCTTCACCTGTAACCCATGGTCTTTTAAGGCCGCGCTCACACCGTTAACATCATTGCTCGACAACGCCGCATCAATCATACTTTGCATCCGTCCGCCATAGGCCGATAATTCTTCGGTCATACCATCGAGCCAGCCATGTACATCCTCAAGAGTATACGACAGGCGTTTATTAAACAGGGTTTGCGTGCCGGAATATAGGTGCGCGGCAAATCCGCCTTTTAATTTAGCAAGGTCTAAAAGCCTATCTTGCGGACCGCGGAAAGCCGCGAGTGCTGCGTTAAAATCAGCATCACTCAAAGCATAAGCCGCGAATAACACCTTCGCCCGTTCGATGAAATGTGTATCCATAATAGCTTTGACTTCATCGCGTTTTTCAACAACTTCAGTCTCAATAGCACTGCCCTGCTTGTGAGAAAGTGCTATGAATGACCCGCCGCGAGCCAAAAGCCGCGCAATTTCAGTCGCTGTTTCTACCGCCCCCGCATATTCAAACCCGAACTGACTGACGACCACATCGAAAGCCGCGTCCGAAAGGCCTGTATCCTTAGCCGAAGCGGTAACACCCGTAACATCAGGGCAAGCCATCTTGAGGGCGTCGATCGCTCCGGGCGAATAATCAAGTCCTGTTATATCCGTAAATCCGCCCTCCTGTGCGCGCCGAATGACTGATCCTGCGCCGCACGCCATATCCAAAAATCGGCAGTTTTTATCAAAAGCCGCAAGCTGCTCATCCCAAAACGCGGCAATTTCTGCGTCATTTTCAATGCCAACTCCGACAAGCGCTGCGCCCGACTCGTTCGCGGCACGGCCTTGCCAGTAATTGCTCCAATCTTGGTCCGTATTCGGCGAATCCATATTAGCCTCTTTGGAACGGGTAAAACTCTGATCCCAAATTCATAATCCGGGTCAATTCATCAAGTGCAGCAAAACTCTCAGTCATTAAAGACGGATCCGCCATATCTTCAGGTGCGAGGCTATCACGGTAGTGGCTTGAGACCCAGTTTGATAGTTTTTCGTGTAAGGCCTCGTTAAAACGCATACCGTGATTCACTTGCTCCCATTCTGTATCCAGCAATGTCACGCGCAGGCGCAAACAGGCCGGGCCGCCGCCATTACGCATAGACTGGCGGACATCGACATATTGAACCGCACCGATCGGCCCGTCAGCGGTCAAGGCTTTGCAAAAATCGCGCGTGCTCGCAGTTTCTTGCGTTTCAAGCGGCGCAATCAATGTGAGCCGATCATCGCCAGGGAAACGCACCAGCATGGAATTGAATAAATATGCGGTAATAGCATCGCTTAGCGGAACCTGATCATTTGGCACTTCCACAAACTTAGGCGTAAATAGGCCGTTTGCGGCGTTCTGAATATTGGACTGCAGCCGCGCAGTATCTGAAAAGGCATGTTCATGATAAAACAGCGTATCAAGCGCGCCTACACAGACCACATCATTGTGGAAAGCGCCTGCATCAATGGCTTTAGGCGACTGTAGTGCCATGACTGTTCGGGAAGCCTTCAAGCCATGCGAGCGGGCAATGGCTTGAACCGATTGCAAGGTCTGCCTTGCCGGGAAACCTTCGCGCTGAGCTTTATATCCATCACGGCCATAAACAAACAATTCGACCCCCTGCTCTGCGCGATTCGCGCAAAGCCGAACATGGTTTGCCGCGCCTTCATCCGCGAACACGCTCTGTACCGGAAGGGCATTGTGAACATTTGCGAACGGAAACGCCGCGATTAAGGCGCGCTGCGTTTGTTCATGCTCAAGCGAGCGGTGGAGCATGGTTGATAGGTTTGCGGGAGTCAGGTTTAACCGGCCATCCACGCAATCGGGAGACGGGCTGACGGTTGCCGCATTCGCCGCCCACATACTAGATGCGGACATGACGTTTTTCGCAAGCCCCGGCGCATCCTGCCAGGCTTTGATATAGACGTCTCTATCAGAGCCAGAAAATCCGGTTTGACGAAGAGTCGGTAAATGCGGGCGTTGATGGGGCGGCAAAACGCCTTGCCACAATCCAGCCTTGTGCATGGATAACATTTTATCGAGGCCCTGCAACGCAGCTTGGCGGGGACTAGCCACTAATCCCGCATTTTTAGCCGATGCTAGATTCCCATCCGACAATCCGCCGTAATTGTGGGTGGGCCCGATCAGTCCGTCAAAATTCGCCTCCATAGCGCTCATGATTTCACGCCTTGCATTGGCAAATACTCCAGCGCGCTCGCCACTTGGCTTGCCATGGGCCACGCACAAAAGTCAGCCGCATAATAGGCACCCGGATTGTGATTTCCCGATGCGCCCGGACCACCAAAGGGTAGAAAGCTCGCTGCGCCTGTGGTTGGACGATTGAAATTGACCACGCCTGCGCGAATGCGCGCTTTAAAATCATCCCACAACGCCGTATCATCAGAGATAAGCCCAGCAGCCAACCCAAACTTTGTATTATTAGCGGCTTTTATAGCCGCGCTCCAGTCACCCACGCGCGTAATTTGCAAAACTGGTCCAAATATTTCCTCATCCGGCACGTCAAAGCCAGTGACATCATAAATACCCGGCTCTACAAAAGCTCCCCCGCGCGGTGAAATACGGCACGGTTTGATAGGTTTGGCGCCCAGTTTGACAAGGGCTTCGGCGCTTTTAACAACAAAAGATGCAATATCAGCACTCACAAGCGGGCCAATGCTGGGCGTACCCTCGTCGTTCCATGCGCCCAGCGTTAAACGGCTGGTTAAGGCAAGCACGGCGTTGATAATTGCATCACCTTTCTCGCCAGACGGCACAATCAAACGGCGCGCGCAGGTGCAACGCTGTCCGGAGGTAATAAAGGCAGATTGCACAATTTGGCTCGCGGCAGCTTCCGCATCGCTTACATCCCACACAATCAGAGGGTTGTTCCCGCCCATTTCAAGCGCAAGGATTATCTCAGGGCGTCCGCCGAAAAGTTTATGAATGTAAGCCCCGGTTTTGGCTGACCCTGTAAATAATACGCCGTCCAGTTCGGGGCTTCCTAATATGGCCGCGCCTGTGTCCCGCGAGCCTTGCACCATATTGATCACGCCCGGCGGAAACCCGGCTTTATCATACAACTTAATCAGCGCCTCACCGACGGCCGGGGTTTGCTCGCTTGGCTTAAAAACAACCGTATTCCCCGCAATAAGCGCTGGCAGAATCTGCCCATTAGGAAGGTGCGCTGGAAAATTGTAAGGGCCAAGAACGGCCATAACGCCGTGCGCGCGGTGTTGTAGCGCCGCATGACCGAATGCTGTGTCGCGGCACAAAGTCCCTGTGCGGTCATCAAAAGCGGTGAGTGATATATCCGCCTTGGCCGAGATAGCGCCGCCTTCGCCCGCCGCATCCCACAAGACTTTCCCAGTCTCACGCGCAATCAACTCGCCTAAATCGGCTTTAGCCTCTAGGGCTAATGCCTTGAAACGTAACACAATTTGTTTACGCTCATCCAGAGACGTTCGAGACCAAGCATCAAAAGCTTTGCGCGCCGCCGCAAACGCATCAGTCACATCGGATGCATCAGCATAGCGGCCAACCCAAATCGTTTTGCCTGAAGATGGATCTTGGCTGTCAAACGCTTCTCCGCGTCCTGCTTTCCAGTGACCGTTTATGTAAAGATTGCCTGTCATCGCTTAATCCATATACGCGCCGTATCGCCTGATTTTAACCGCAGAGTCTCGAGCGCTTCTTGTGTTAATACCGCTATTTCGTCATCAAATGTCAAAGAATCTAAAATACAGCGGTAATCCTCAATCCGGTTATTGCTTATCAAAGCTGTGAGTTTCTTCGAACTGTTCATAGTTCCGCTACGGATAGTAACTGCCCTGCTGTAACGAACCGTTCGAATATCATCGCGCGGAACGCTCATAGATGGACCCGCGTCAAAAATATCGATGACGCCATTATAGCGAAACCCTTCGGCTTCGAGATAACGCCGCGCGCCAGCGCCTGCGGGATGTGTTTTGCCCATGACGTCTTGGGCATCATCTGGAAGTAACGCAGCATATATCGGGTATTTTGGCATCAAATCGAGAATGAATTGATTGTCTTTTTCGGCGCTGAAATTATCTGCATCCGTAAAATCCATCAGAAAAAACTTACGGCCAATGGCTTCCCAAAATGGCGAATATCCTTGATCATCAACATGGCCGCGGAGTTCTGATATAATTGTCGGCGCAAAACGCTCTACATCGGTTGCCATCAGCATATAGCGTGCCTGGGATATTAACCGCCCGGCACCTGTTCCGCGCATATCCTTCGATACAAACAAAGTCCCGACTTCTGTGGCTCCCGCATATTCGTTCACCAATATGAGCACTTCCATATCGTAACGGCGGTTTGTTACAGCGGATTTTTGCGCCACGTTCAGTATGCGAAAGTTGAAAAACGGATCTTTTATACCAATTTGCGCTTTAATAGCGCTCATTCCAACGATTGTTTCACTGTCCGTGTCTTCGAGTACCAATAAATATAAGTGGTCAGGTGTTATATCTGCCGGAGACGAAAAACTGGCTAAGGATTTTTCAACGCGCCGCCGCAATATACTTTCACTCACGGCCAATGAGGTAAAACCCGGCCCCGCAGCCTTTGCCAAAGACATAAAAGCAGCGTAATCACGGGACTCTATAGGGCGCGCAACTAACATCAGGTCTGCCCCAAGGCCATTTTCTTCGTTGCAACAGCGTCAAATTCGCCCGAAGCAATTTTCATAAGGATAACTGATGAAAGACGCGCGCGTTCACTCAGGCTGGACACTTTGACAAATTCGCGGTCTGAATGGATCTCTCCTCCGCGAACCCCCAGAGTATCCACATTTGGACATCCCGACGCCCATAAATTATTTCCCTCGCAAACTCCGCCGCTTGGAGCCCAGCGAATGTCCTGTCCCAACACGCTGCCTGCTTGTTTGACCCAATGAAAAACAGCCGCATTGGCCGGAGCCATGGGTTTTGGCGGTCGCGTAAAGCCCCCGGTAAGGTCCGCCGTAATGCCGTCTTTAGCGTTAATATACTCGGTAAGTTCTGAAATTTTCTGTTCAATCCAAGCCATATCACCCGTTTCAACCATCCGAACATTAAAACGCCCAATGGCAAGTTCAGGGACAATATTGAGCGCGCCTCCGCCGTCTATTTTGGCTACGTTAAATGTCACGCCTTCCCTCTGCCCGTTGAGCGTGTCAAGCCTGACCACAAATTCGGACATAGCCGCTATAGCATTGCGCCCAAGGTGGTGCTCACGGCCTGCATGAGCGGCGCGGCCACGGATGATTAGTGCAAAATTGCCGCTGCCTTTCCGCGCGCCAGCCATAGAGCCGTCGGCCAGCGCCGGTTCATAGGTCAGCCCCGCATGAGAGGCGCGGCCAAGCGCAGCCAAAAGCGGAGCCGAACCCGGTGACCCAATTTCTTCATCGGGGCTCATGAGAACCGTATAGCCGACATTTTTAGCTTTAGGGTGATGCTCTAAAGTCTTGAGGGCCTCGGCCATAACAATCAGACCGCCCTTCATATCGGCTGTACCGGGGCCGTTAATGGTATCATCATCTATATATGTAGGGGTCTGAAAATGACTGTCTTGAGGGAATACCGTGTCGTAATGCCCAGTCAACACAAGCTGAACCGGCGCATCAGGCCGGACCGTCAACTGAACGGCGGGAGCAAACTGCGTTGATACGGTTTGGCCGTTGGGCTGAACATAGTCTGCAGGCGATAGACTTGGCTCGGATATATCACCCGGAAGCTGGCTAAAATAATCCACCAATATATGCCGCATGGCATCAAGCCCCGAGCGATTACGACTCCCAGAGTTTTGCTTGGACCACGCTATCATTTCCGAGACCATGGACGATTGCGCATCATCTACTGAATCAATCAAAGACTGTTCTGAGCGCGATAAAGTTAGCTGGGTTGAGGTTAAGGTCACAAGGGCTCCGCATTATTGATGAACACACATAGCGGATATAGAGCTTGTCTGGCAATTTTTATCCAAATTTGCCTTAGTAAAAGATAATAATAGCCCAAACAAAAACGGCCCGGTCGAAACCGGGCCGTTCTATTCTTAAACAATAGCGACGTTTTAGTTGACGCGGCCTGTTTCAGTTAACTGGATCAGAACTTCTGTCCGGCGGTTTTCTTGCTCTTTCACACCATCAGCCGTTGGGATACGTGGCTCTGTTTCGCCCTTACCCTCGGATGTAATGATAGCTGGGTTCATGCCTTGACGGACAAGCTCTTGACGAGCATCCGCTGCGCGTTTCTTGGATAGTGCCAAGTTATAAGCGGCAGAACCGGAACGGTCAGTGTGGCCAACAACGCGGATATTGTTCACAGCACAATATTGACCGGTATCAAGTATACGCTGGATTGCGTCACGCGTTTGAGCGGATTGACCCTTGTCGAATTCATAATAAATGATTTCAGACTTAAATTCCTGCGCGCAAAGGTTCTGAATGCGAATAACTTCACAAATAGACTGGTCAGAAACGATTGAACCGTCTGGACATG
>CAYGRF010000052.1:0-17347 GCA_964352275.1 uncultured Caulobacterales bacterium | reverse complement strand
TAGTAAACCACTTGCGTGAGATACAGCCCGTCTGGCGGCGCAACCGGGCCGCAGGCTTTCCGGTTCTTAGCCAGCAGCGCTTTTTCCAATTGCCGTGCCGTCCATTTCCCGCGTCCGACTTCCACCAGTGACCCGGCCATAGAGCGGACTTGTTTGTGCAGGAAGGATTGCGCGCGGACATGAATATGCACCTCGCCCGCCGCGCGTATCACCGACAACTCATCCAGAGTTTTAACCGGGCTTTGGGCTTGGCATTGTGTGTCGCGAAATGTTGTGAAATCATGTTTCCCGATCAAAGCCTTCGCCGCCATATGCATAGCGTCTGCATCAATGCGGTAAGGCACCCGCCATACCCGGCCAAGCTCAAGCGCGAGTTTCGGGCGGCGATCAACAATGCGGTAAAGATAGGTGCGCTCAACGGCTGAAAACCGGGCGTGAAATTCATCATCAACAGGTTCGGCGGCGAGTATGGATATGGGATGAGATTTGAGGTGAAAATTCAGAGCGTCTCGCACCTGATCCGCGCGCAAAACCTTGCCAAAATCCACATGCGCAACCTGCGCCAGCGCATGGACGCCGCTATCTGTGCGTCCCGCGCCGTACACAACGGTCGGTTCGCCGTTCACGGCTTCAGCGGCGGCTTCAATCGCGCCTTGCACAGATGGGCCGTGGTCTTGCCACTGCCAGCCCTGATAAGGCCCGCCGTCATACTCGATTGTGAGTTTAAAGCGCGGCATTAGGTAAAGTGCAGCCCGGGCTGCCCGTAACCGCGCCAAAACTCTTGCGCGCTCATGCGGCTTTTACCGGCGGGCTGAACTTGAATAAGGCGCAGCGCGTCTTGCCCGCACGCCACAAGCAATTCATCATCAAGAATCTCGCCTGAGCTGCCTTGCCCGTGCTCCGGAGCGGCCAAATGTATTTTAACACGTTTGCCATCCAACTCGCACCATGCCCCGGGAAAAGGGGCAAGGCCGCGTATGTGATAATCAAGCTCTTTTGCGGGGCGGCTCCAATCAATGCGGGCTTCGGATTTATCAATTTTACTGGCATATACCGGCTCGCCGATTTGCGGGGTTGGCGTCAGTCCGCCGCGCTCTAGAGCGTAAAGCGCGCGTGGCCATAATCCTGCGCCGATGCGAGACATGCGGTCTGATAAACTTCCGGACGTATCGCTCGGTAATATGCTCACCGTCTCGGACAAAAGAATATCGCCTGTATCGAGCCCCTTTTCCATTTGCATAACCTGCACGCCGGTAACGGAGTCGCCCGCCATAATTGCGCGCTGAACCGGCGCGGCTCCGCGCCAGCGCGGCAAGAGTGAACCGTGCAGATTTAGACATCCATGCGTGGGTGCATCCAAAGCCCTCTGCGGCAGGATTTGACCATAGGCTACAACGCAGGCCACATCGACACCTAAGGATTGAAAATCATCAATCACGGAAGACTTTTGAAATCGGTCAGGTGCCTCGACCGGAATGCCCATAATGTCAGCAAATTGATGAACCGGGGTTTTTGTGACTGTCTTTCCACGTCCTGCCCGGCGCGGCGGTTGCGTATAGACCCGCGCGACGTCAAAACCATTGGCGAGCAGTTCCGACAAGGACGGCACGGCAAAGTCCGGGGTCCCCATAAAGGCCAGACGTAGGCTCATGAGCGCAGGCCCATTATTCTGCCGCTTTCAGCTTCTCTTGCTTTTGTACTTTTTTGACGGCGCGCTCACGCTTGAGGCGTGAGAGGTAATCGATAAAGACAACACCTTTAAGATGATCCATTTCGTGCTGGATACATACGGCATACAGACCTTCTGCCCATTCCGTGACGCGCTCGCCGTTATAATCTAGATAGGTTAGTCTGACCCGCTCGGGACGCTCAACCGTATCAAACACATCTGGGACAGAGAGGCAGCCTTCTTCGTAAGGCTGTAGACTATCAACATCTTCGAGAATTTCAGGATTGACGAAATATTGCGGCTTCGGGTCTTCACCCTCGCGGGCCAGATCCATGACGATGACATTGAGCGGAACGCCGATTTGTACAGCGGCGAGTCCAATGCCGGGCGCGTCATACATGGTCTCCAGCATATCATCCATCAGCGCTCGCGTCTCATCCGTCACAGCGTCAACGGGTTTGGACACTTCTTTCAGGATAGGGTTCGGCACCGTTAATATAGGTCGTATTGTCATGAAGTGTAATTAGGGACGCGGCTCGGAGCCGTCAAGCCACCCCGCCAAATCATCCGTTACGATATCAATCCAATCGGCCCGCCTAACCGAGCCGTCAATCGCCGTCATATGTGTTTCGCCTGACCAATCCACATCCGATGTTACAAGCACGGTTTTCATGCCCATTTGTTTAGGAACTTCGAGATTTCGAGGGCTGTCTTCAAACATGGCGGCTCTTGCGGGGTCGATATCGAACACATCACAAAATTTAATATAGGGCGAGCGTTTGGGTTTAGGCACATAGTCCGCGTCTTCGATCCCGAACGATCCGTCAAACAAATCAAACAATCCCAAGTGCGAGCCCACATTTTTTGCATGCCCCCGAGAGCCATTGGTGAAAATGAACTTACGTCCGGGAAGCGCTTTAATCGCGGCCCGCAGAGACGGGTCTGGTTTGAGAATGTCCAATTCCACATCGTGCACATAATCGAGAAATTCTGCTGGATCCATTCCGTGAACGGCCATAAGCCCGGAGAGAGACGTGCCATATTCCGCCAAATACTGTTTTTGTAATATGCGGGCATCTGTGGGTTGTAGCGCTAGATAACGGCTGATGAATGCCGTCATTTTTTTATCAATTTGTGCAAAAAATGCCGCGTCGCCCCTGTACAGCGTGTTGTCCAGATCAAAGACCCAATCGATGACGTGACTGAAACCAGCGTCTGACATGCGGTTCATCGCCGTAAACCGGACGCGCTGGGGGCTGCGAAATCAGAATCAGAGAGGCTAATTTTCACGCCCTCTTTATCAAGGGGTAATGCCCTGAAGCTTGCTGCGCGGTAGCCGGAATCGCTACAGTTTTCGCGGCCCAGAGCTGAAAAACGGGCCTCAGTTATACAAAACTGACTCGGCGTTGTCGCAGTGACGCGCAAGGCTTTATCGGGGCTGGTCTTGAGGATGTTTAGTCCCGACTCGTCCAGCAGTGGCGGCGCTTCCTGCCGGGCATAAAAATGTACGTCTTGCCCGATTAAGGACTGAGCCGCTGGCTGAGCGCAATCACCGGCCTCAATCGGCCACCAACCTCTTGATTCCCAATCATCCCCCCGGCGCTGTCCAATCGCGGCCCAAATACGCGATGAGGCGTTGTTACATAATGTTAGACCTATGGTCTGCAACCGCTTAAGCGCGGTCTCTTCCAAGAGGTCAATTTGTTCGATCAAGCCGCTATCCGCCGGGAGTTTATTATCTGACAAGAATTTAGCCGCTGTGCGCAATGTCCGTCGCCCAGATACGCCGTCAATACGGCTGACTGTATAGCCATTGTCGCGGAGCAGGCGTTGTAGCCCGGCAATCTCTGCGCGTCCGCCATAATCTTCCGCCTCCACAAAGGTCGTCACAGGCTCACTTGGGTCAACGGGTAGATAAAGCCGGGTTTGCATATTTTGCGGCTCGCAGCCTTGATTGCTATCCGCTATAAAATCATCATCGGCGGTACAGAGCGGCGCATTGCCCTTCCATTCACGGATGCCGCCCTGATAGGCGCGGCTGCTTTCTGCGTAAACATAACGTGGTAAGCCGGGCGCTGTTTCAACGGTGTGACAGCCGCCCGGACGAATCCGTGTCCAGCCACGGGGCACTACCGCGCCGTCAATCATGGTTGCTGTTGCAACGCGCAGGACAAAGGATGTTTCGTTGCAGGCTTTCCAATCCGGAGCGGGCGCTGGCGTTTGCGCTCTGACAGGCATTGCCGTTAAAAAAGCCAAACTGGCAGCCAAAAAGGATATGCGCAACCCAGCCATCATCCGACAAGGGTTCCTGCGCCTTCATCTGTGAAGAGCTCAACGAGTAATCCATGCGCGCGGCGGCCATCCAAAATGACGACCGCTTCAACACCGGCGCTAACCGCGTTCATGGCTGTTTCCAGTTTGGGTATCATACCGCCTTTGGCAATGCCGCTATCAATTAAGCTTTGTGCGTCAGCGCGGGACAGCCGTGTCAAAAGATTGCCGTCTGCATCCATCACGCCTTCAATATCGGTCAACAGCATAAGCCGGGATGCGCCCAAGGCTCCCGCAAGAACGCCGGCTGCTGTATCAGCGTTTACATTGTAACTTGCGCCGTCCGTCCCGCTACTGATCGGGGAGACAACCGGGATAAAGCCGGGATCGGCGGCCGCCAGCACGTCCAAGACTGAGACATCTGTGCTTACGGGCTCTCCGGCAAAACCGAGGTCTTGCCGCAGGCTTTTTGCCGTAATCAACCCGGCGTCTTTGCCCGATATGCCAACTGCGCGCCCGCCAGCAGCATTGATGGCTGTAACCAGTGATTTATTGATTCCGCCGGAGAGTACCATTTCCGCGATTTCGACAGTTTCAATGTCAGACACACGAAGACCATCAACAAATTCACTTTTAATATTTAGGCGCTCAAGCATGCGGCCAATTTGCGGTCCCCCGCCATGCACAATTACGGGGCGCACGCCAAATTGTTTTAGCAGAACCACGTCATTGGCAAAATCGCGGGTTAGCTCCGCGCTGCCCATAGCATGCCCGCCAAATTTAATCACAATCGTGCGGCCAGCATAACGCTGAATAAAGGGGAGGGCTTCTGATAATGTTTTAGCACTATCCCAGCCAGTTTCGTTTTTGCGGCGTCTTAACATAAAGGCTTTATACCCTATGATCCGGCAAGGCCAAGGTGGCAATCTCAGCTTGCAGTACATCAAGGCCAGTCTTTTTCACTGAGGACGTTTGGATGATATCCGGATGCGCTGCAGGGCGTTTGGCAATAGATTTTTGGGTTTTAGCCAAAACTTTAGCAAGCTCGGCCTGTTTAATCTTGTCAATTTTTGTCAGTACAATTTGATAAGTTACAGCCGTCTCGTCGAGCATAGCCATGATATCAATATCACCGGGTTTAAGGCCGTGACGGCTATCAATGAGCAAAAATACCCGCCGCAAACAGGCCCGGCCCGAGAGATAAGCCCGCGTAAGCTGTGTCCAGCGGGCAATATCGGTCTTAGAGGCGCGCGCATATCCATATCCCGGAAGATCAACGAGGCGGATACGGTCATCAGCGTTAAAATAATTCAGCTCGCGTGTGCGGCCCGGTGTATTTGACGCTCGTGCTAAACCGTTCTGGTTGGTTAGCGCGTTGATCAAGCTTGATTTTCCGACATTGGAGCGGCCCGCAAAACAAACTTCGTTTAAATCGGAAGGCGGCAATGTATCAAGGCTCACCGCGCTCAGCATAAAATCAACCGAACGCGCAAATAGGATGCGTCCCGTCTCAATATAGCCTTGATATTCTGCTTCGTTCACAATGGCCTGCCCGGCGCCCGGTGCACCTAAGTGCTTGTATCAGGGGCTTCTTTTTTAAAGATTTTACGGAAAAATTCGTCGATGGGTGTATCGACCTTAAATTTCCGCGTGATGTAATATTGCTGAAGGAAAGACAAAACATTGTTCCAGACCCAGTAGACCAGCAAGCCTGTCGCAAACGGCGCGAGAATAAACATGAAAATCCAAGGCATGAATTTAAAAATCTTTTGCTGCATCGGATCGCCAACACCTTGCGGCGTGAGCGTGTACATAAGCGCCATAGTAATACCGTAAAGCAAAGCCAGAGGCCCGATGGCAAAGAATGACATGAAAGCAATCGGGATGGGATCCCAAGGCAGAGCGCCAAAACCGTTAAGAATAGAGATAGGCTCGCGCGCGGACAGATCGGTCATCCAGCCAAAGAACGGGGCATGGCGCAGTTCAACATTGATCAGCACGGTTTTATAGAGCGCGAAGAAAATAAAGATTGTCGGAATAATCGGAAGGCAGCCCGCCGCCGGGTTAGCGCCCTCTTTTTTATACATGGCCATCATTTCTTGCTGGAGCTTGGCGCGGTCACCCTTGTAAACTTCCTGAATTTTCTTGAGCTTCGGCTGAAGCTTTTTCATCTTCGCTTGGCTCTCATATTGTTTATTAAACAGCGGGAACATCAGCACTTTAATGATAAATGTAAGCACCATAATGCCGAGGCCGAAATTGCCAATATTATTACCGAGTGTCGATAGCGCCCATGTCATGGGGCGCGTCAAAATTCGCAAGAACCCCCAGTCTATGGCGCGTTCCATCTCTGAAATTCCAATTTCGTTTTGATATTTGAGCAGAACATCCCGGTCTTTCGCACCGATAAAAACAAAGCCTTTTGATTCGATTGTTGTGCCTGAGGTTAACGTAACGGCATCAAGAGCGTAGCTGGTTTCATAAACCTCTTCATTGTTGACAATCTTATAATCAAAACTCGCGGTCATTGGTATGCCCTGCGGCGCAACTGCTGCGGACAACCAATATTTATCTGTCAACCCAACCCAGCCCGATTGACCGACTTCGACGGCTGTCCGTTCTTTAGAGAGTTTTTTATATTTCATATCCCATAATTTGCCATCAACGATAGCAATCGGGCCTTCTTGCAGGATAAAAAAATTCGTGAGATCATCGGGCAAGCCGTGTTGGCGCGACGCCCCTTTGCGCGTGATGGACAACTCGCCGCCGGAAGTGTTGGTTATTTTATCGTCCAGAGTAATCAGGTAACGGTCATCAATACTGACCGTGCGCTCTACCCGAAAGCCGTCTGCTTCATGTGCGAGAACAACTGGGGTTGTTTCGCTCAGCACCGTCCCGGAAACAACACTCCACGGCGTATTGACTCCGGAGCCGCCATTGGCAGCCATCCAATTATCAAAAATATAGGCGGCTTTTTCCGAGCCTTCCGGCGTTAACAAAATCATTTGCCCGCTATCGGCGTCTGTTGTCTGCTTGTAGTTTTTGAGGCTAATGTCATCAAAGCGCGAGCCTTCAACAAGGAAGGAACCTGTTAAAGACGCCGTATCAATCGTGATGCGTTGCCCCGATTGTATCACAGTCTCGCGGGCTTGCAGGGGCGCCGCCTCTGGCAAAGCCGCTTGAGTTTCGACTTGTGCTTGCTCGATTTGTTGTTGCGCCTTCATGTCTTCGGCGAGCGGTTTTGCGAAGAAATACCAATAGCCAAGCATAACCAGTCCAGAAAGGACGAGGGCCGCGATAAAGTTTTTCTGGTCTTCCATAACGTATCTTCTTTGCCGTATTATTTATGAGGCGCAGTGGCCGTATCCGCGAGACTTTAGGTAAAGCTTAATAATGCCTTTTCAACATCATCAAGCAATTGATTAAAGGGGCGCTTTAGCGTGGTTTGCCGCGCAATAAAAACATAATCATGACCTTTTTGGCCTAATCGCGGCAATTTTTCACGGGCAGCTTCGCGCAGTAGGCGTTTGGCCCTGTTTCGCACGACGGCGTTGCCAATTTTCTTGGTGGCTGTGAAGCCACTACGGATATCATTGCGCAGCGCTTCTGATGCGCGTGTTTGTACAACGACACCGCCAACGGCCTTGTAACGTCCGCCGCGGACATGCAAAAACTCGGACCGCTTCTTAAGCCGCCCGAGTAATGGGGTGTTCGTGGTCATAAGGGCCGCGGGGCTTGCGGTCCGCGCATGTTACGCGGACAGAACCTTGCGGCCTTTGGCGCGGCGACGCGCGAGAACCTGACGTCCGGCTTTAGTGGCCATGCGTGAGCGGAATCCGTGGCGGCGTTTGCGAACCAGTTCTGAGGGTTGAAAAGTCCGTTTCATTTTAATCTCCAAGGCGGCCTAAACATAGATATTCAAGCCGCAATATTCATAAGCCGCGTCCAATAAGCGGCAACCCATCTTAAGTCAAGCCAGTGCATAGGAAAATTAACAAGGGCGCTGCGGCACCTTATAACAAGCGCGCACGGTTTTGTGAAGCAGGGTGACATGCATAGCACCGCGCAGCAGTGTAGAGGGTACTATTCTATATTTTCAAGGAGGCTTCTGTGCCACTGACTTCAATTTTGCGATATTGCCGGATATTTTATATTGCTGGCTTTGCGTTTGCAGGGGATGCGGCTCTTGGGGCCGAGACTCCAGTTAAGTCAACGCCGTTTGCGCAAAATTCGTCAGTTTTTATAACCTATACAACAACCCCGCGCTCCCAAGCGGATTTGCAGCATATAATGGGGGATGACATACAGGAAGCCGCCATCGCAATTCCCCCATATTTTGTGGCATCGGCGTCTGCAAACGGGTATCGATGGGACATGATGCTTGAGAAATATGTAACCGCGCCAGATTCCATAGGCCTCGCGCGGTTTAATTACGGCGCGCTGCACGCAAATACCGCAGACCGTGCGGCGCTGGATGATTACATTACAGACCTAGAAGCAACCGATGTTAAAACTTTAACTGATGATGAGGCTATCGTCTTTTGGGCTAACCTGTATAATGCGGTGACGATTAAGGTGGTTATTGACAATTACCCGGTCAAATCCATACGCGAGATTAAATCCGGGTGGCGTCCGGGGCCCTGGAAACGAGATCTTGTGACGGTCGGCGGCGAGAAGCTCAGCTTGGATAATATCGAACATGATATACTGCGTAAACAATACCCGTCCCCGCTCATTCACTACATGGTCAATTGTGCGAGTATTGGATGCCCGAACCTAAAGGCAGGGCTTTGGATGGTGGAAACTTTAGGCGCAGACCGCGAAGCCGCGGCTAGGGCCTTTATCAACTCACCGCGCGGCGCGCGTATTACCGATAAAGGCCTCAAGGTTTCGTCGATTTATAAATGGTTCAAAGAAGACTTTGGCGGCAATAAAGACGGCGTGCTCGCCCACCTACGCGAATATGCAGACGCGGATCTTGCTGCTGCCATTGATGGCGGGGCTAAAATCATTGATTACGGCTACAGCTGGTCGCTAAACGAATAGGATATATTATGCACGACGAGACCCAAGCCGCCATCGCCTCGAAGCGGTCAATTTTCATTCGCCTCTGGCCGGTATATATCCTTTTGGCCGGATTGATTTTAGCCGTATCACAGGGCTGGCATACCTACCTGACGCCGCAAGCGCTCGCAGATAAAGCCGATTGGCTCGATCAGAAAGTTGCTGACAATGTTTTTCTCGTACTCGCAATTTTTATTGGTATTTATATAATGGCCACCGTCTTTATGATCCCTGGCAGCGTGCTTACGATTGCGGGCGGTTTCTTGTTTGGGCTTGCTTTCGGCGCGCCCGCGACAGTTATTGGCGCAACCATTGGAGCTTGCCTTCTATTTATGATCGCGAAATCATCGCTAGGTGCAGTATTAAAAGATAAAATGGGCGGGTTTTTGGGAAAAATGGAGAAAGGCTTCAAAGAAGGCTATTGGTCTTACCTGTTTTCAATTCGGCTCCTGCCGATTATGCCCTTTTCATTTGCCAATGTCGGCCCGGCTCTTTTAGGGGCGCGGCTTCGTGATTTTGCCATCTCGACATTCCTCGGGATTATTCCCGCTACAATAGCCTATACTTGGATTGGCGCAGCTGCCAAAGGCACGCTGCTTGATGCGGCTGCAAAAGGCGAAACAATAGACGCTGGGGCGCTATTTGGATCCTTAGCCGCAAATTTCTTCCCGGCGCTTATGGCTTTGGGCGTTGTGGCACTTATTCCGGCTATCCTGAAACGCTTCAAAGCCCTCAAAGTTGCGTCATAGGCGCGTTTAAACTCAAGAGAGATATATGACAAAAACACATTATGATGTCGACCTGTGTATTATCGGCGCAGGATCTGGCGGCCTATCCATCGCGGCAGGCGCGGCGCAGCTTGGCCGCTCCGTTGTGCTTTATGAAGCCGCAGAGATGGGCGGTGATTGCCTCAACCATGGCTGTGTGCCCTCGAAAGCGCTGATTGCAGCGGGAAAACAAGCCCATGCCCTCACGACAGGTCCTAAATTCGGCGTGGCGAAAGCCAAGCCCAAAGTCAATTTCGACACAGTCAAATCCCATATCCAAGGCGTGATCGATCATATTGCGCCTGTGGACAGCCAAGAACGGTTTGAGGGACTGGGCTGCATTGTTATCCGCGAGCGCGCCCGCTTTAAAGACGCCCGCACAGTAGAATCAGAAACAAGCGAAGTTAAAGCCAAGCGTATTGTTGTAGCCACAGGATCCCGCGCCTCCGCGCCGCCTATTCCCGGCCTTGATAGTGTACCGTATCTGACCAATGAAACCATATTTACGATGGATAAACAGCCGGATCATCTTTTGATTGTCGGCGCAGGCCCTATCGGGCTTGAGCTTGGACAGGCGTTTGCGCGCCTTGGCTCCAAAGTTGACATTGTCGATATCGCGCCGCCCTTGGGTCGTAACGAGCCGGAACATGCGGCCGTATTAGTCAAGGCGCTCGAAGACGAAGGTGTAAAATTTTACGCGCCTGCCAAGACCAAAATCATCGGCAAAACAGACAGCGGCGTGGCGATTGATCTGGAAGACGGCACAACGCTTGAAGGCTCACATATTTTAGTGGCCGCGGGCCGCCGCCCTGTCATGGACGGTCTTGAGTTGGAAAAAGCCGGGATCGCTTATGATAAGCGCGGCATCACAACGGATGACCGCTTGCGAACGTCTAATAAACGAGTCTTCGCTGTGGGCGATGTTTCGGGCCATGGCGGCCTAACCCATGCGGCGGGTTTTCATGCGGGGATTATTATCAAAGCCTTTTATTTCCTCCCGCCTGTTTTAAGCCGCCTATTTGGCAAAGCTACGACCCGCCGCATGCCAGCCGCGATTTATTCCGAGCCCGAGCTGGCCAATATTGGCCTGTCAGAAGCCGAAGCCAGAGCTCAAGGCCATAATGTCAAAATTCTCACCTGGGATTTTGAGGAAAATGATCGCGCGATTGCCGAGCGGTCTGATCTTGGCGGCGTGAAAATTATCGCCACGAACAAAGGCAAAATCCTCGGAGCGTCAATTGTAGGCGAAGGGGCAGGCGACCTTATTCAGATGATTTCTGTTGCGATGACCAATAACGTCAAAATCTCGGGTCTTGCACAAATTATTGCGCCCTATCCCACACGCGGAGAAGCGGTTAAACGCGCCGCCAGCTCATTTTATACTGAGGCAATATTTGGCGATAAAGCCAAGAAGCTTGCCGGGCTTTGGGCTAAATTTCATTAAAGTAATTCGCGTTTGAACAGGGAATGCAGCGAGCTGTTATGGTTTTATTAACCACAATGAACAGGTTTTCACACGTTCGTAGCCATCCTGCCATGTTGGATATGCGTAATATGTCATAACCAAGGAGGTTATTATGTTCGCATTCAAACAGACCTTAGAAAACGGTTTTACTATCGACGATTTGTCGCCCCTTTTAAAAGCCCGGTTTTTGAGGGGCCGCCTGACTGCGGCCCAAGCCCGTGCCTTTGCCGCATTCCCAAACTGTGAAGCACAAGACATGCTTTTTGTCCAACTGGGCTCTCTCGTTAATGATGCGGGTATCATCAAGGCTATTGAACGCGGCGATACGGTTTTGCCCATTGAAAATGATTTTTTGATTTTACCGTCGCGATAAATTCTGTTTTTCAAAGTCTCTTTTGAGTATTTATGTGATGCATCGTTTCTAGGGAAGACTAAAGAGCATATTACCATCCTTCGAGACGCCGCTAACGCGGCTCCTCAGGATGAGGAATGTAGAGTTTTTCTATTTGCATACATCACTGTCCTCATCCTGAGGCCGGGCGAGACCCGGGGACTCGAAGGACGACCTCTCAACGGACTTTGAAAAATTATAATTCTGTCTAGCCTTGTCTCGTATTTATGCCTATTTTGCGTGTAACAATCATCACGAAGGTAAGAGATTATGGCTGAGCAAGATTTTCCAATGGGTACCCTTATGGCTGGCAAACGCGGGCTGATTATGGGCGTCGCCAATAAGAACTCTATTGCTTGGGCGATTGCCCGGCAGCTCGCCGCACAAGGCGCGGAACTCGCCTTTACCTATCAAGGCGATGCGCTGCTGCGCCGGGTTAAACCGCTCGCCGAATCCATTGGCTCGGATATATTATGCGAATGCGACGTTACCGACGATGCAACCATGGACGCGACATTCGCAACGCTCCAAGAAAAATTTGGTAAAATCGATTTCCTCGTCCACGCTATTGCCTTTGCCGGTAAAGACCAACTCGCGGGATCATTTATTGACAATACCACGCGCGAAGGATTCGCGTCGGCGCTCAATATCTCTGCGTACTCCTTTGTTGATGCTGGCCGCCGCGCCGCAGCTATGATGAATGATGGCGGCTCTATGGTGACTCTGACCTATCTCGGCTCCGAGCGCGTTATCCCCAATTATAATGTTATGGGCGTCGCTAAAGCTGCGCTAGAGGCTTCCGCCCGCTATATGGCGGCAGATCTGGGCCCGCGCGGGATTCGCGTGAACGCCATTTCCGCCGGGCCGATTAAAACCCTTGCCGCCGCCGGAATTGGCTCTGGTCGTCATATGTTCCGGTTCAACAAAGCTGCGAGTGCTCTCCAGGATCATACTGACCCGATGGGCGTCGCGGGAGCAGCGCTTTACCTGCTGTCTGACCTCGGCCTGTCCTGTACCGGCGAAACCCACCATGTGGACGGGGGTTTTCATGCGATCGGCATGCCGCAAGAAGAGCCATTACGCGCGAGCCTCGAAGAATAAAGCGGGCGTCCATTATGCTCGGCTGGCTATTTGGAAAAAATAAAAAGGGCGCGGAAGCGCCTGTGCCCAAACTTGCTGCGCTTGAGGTATCTGATGATGAAGCTGAAGCCTCGTGGTATGATAAGAAAACCGCGCTTATGGAAACTGCGCTGGGTAAAGAGCACGATCATGTCATTCACGCTATTATCTCTTACGAGATTGGCGGCGCGCTGCATGGCTATCTTTACCCCAACGGAATCAAGGGTACAGGACTAGCCACAAAACAGCTTGCTCGCCTCGGCGGCGAGGGGTCATCCAACGGCCTGTATGATGTGTATGAATTTGTCATGTTTACAAGCGCTGATATTACGACCGAAAAATATGAAATTACAGATAATAAAGACGATCCGCATTACCTGATGCGCTCTGCTCTAAATGCAATTGCGCCTTATTCAGAGGAGGCCGTGCTCAATCCATTTGAAACGCTCGGATTTCCTGATGATTGGGAAGATATGGCAGGCCGGAATTTTATCTTTCACGGCTATAAGTCTGATCTGTTTTCGCAAGACTTTGGGATCATGTTGGTTATGGAAATTTTCGACAGTGAGCTTAAATTTAAAGAAAGCAATGGCGGGGATGCATTGATTGAAAAGCTTATTGAAGCGGGAGTGTACCCCTATTCCGACATGGACCGTGAGCCGGTCGTTTAGGCTCTAATCTAAGCAATACACCAATGCTGGACGTATGAAAAACCGTTCGGCGCAGCAGCACACCGTCAAAATGTAAGCGCTTTGCCCGCGCGCCTTTGGGCATTGATATGAACTTTAACAGCGTTAAAGTTATTCCGCCGTTCGTGAATGTCGGGATGTATAGAACTTGCTCGCGGCTCGCCGTGCGGGTGCGTGGCATTATCCCATGACCTTACGGCGCTCTCTATATCATAACCTGCCCGCGCAAGCATAATTAACCCCATGCGGTCTGCTTCCAGTTCCAAAGCTGTGGACGGGGTTCTGTCCGTATGACCGGCAATCGCATGCGCCATTTCATGCGCGATAACCAATGCAAGTGCGGCATCCTCGGGTTCGCTGCGTATAAGCTCTGATGTGATCCAAACCTCGCGGCCATCAGTGTGGCCATTGATGCGCTCAGAAAAAAACAGATTGGCGGGGTAACCGCACAGAGTCTCCGGGGTAAGAGTGAGGCTTAATCGCTGTTCGCCGCGGCGAATTTGAATGATCGTTTCATCTTTGGCGAACGCGCGCTTAGCGGCTGCATCGTATAGAGTTTTTGAGGTAGGCCCCGAGGGAACGTAACTTCCGAATATTTGCACAATCTGGTCACCGGGCCGAAGACCTACCGCTGCTGCACTCGAGCCTTCGCGCACAGTCCGTACCGATATACGGTCAGAAGCGGACAGCCATTCACGGGCGATCGGTTGAAGCTCTTTTGGATAATCCGTGAGCAGGTGAACCGTAAACCCGGCATCGCGCTGTGTGGTTGGGCACAATGCAGCATTGGTTTTTTGAAGCCGGTAAGACACGTACGCCAAGCGGGCATTCAAATCTTGATATTGCTGCAAAACATCTCGAAAATCTATATCGCCATCTTCAAGCATTATTCGTGTGCCCGCAGACGAGTCTTTGATGGTCTCGCTTGAGCTTTCTAATCGGGCGTGGGCCGAGGGCTCCGAGCGGGCAGCTTCCTTGCACCCCGATAATAGAAAAGCCGCTGCAAGACAAAGACGCACATATTTCACGGTCTATCTCTCATTTTTGGTATCAGCCATATTCGGTATCAGCGGCAGGCCTTTAGCCTTTTTGGCTTTTATTTCAGCGTGCGCGGCTTGTAGGCGGATATAACGATCAGGGAAAGTCGGGTGGGTTTTAGCGCGGACAATCGGCCTTGCACTGAGCGCGGCCAAACGCCGCCATAGGACCTCGACGCCGTCAATATCATAGTCTGCGCGGGCCGCATAATAGAGCCCGACATAATCCGCTTCGCTTTCGAACGGGCGGGTATAGCGAGTTGCAAATCCCGACATTAAAAGATTGCCGATAATTTTACGAATATGACCAAGCTCATTATGAGCGAGCTCATGTCCAATGACCATAGCGAGTTCCGCGTCATTGCTAACAAAATCCATCATGCCTGATGTGACGATGATAGCTTTGCCATTAGCATAGGCGTTAATCGCCGCGCTCATCTTAAGCTTAACCGGGTAAGCGCACCGTGGTTCCGGTGCAAGAGTAACAGGGCTTGTTACATCTGCACGGCGAACCGATAGGGCCGCGTTTTTGCTCAAAGCGTCATTCAGGTTTTTGCCTGGGCTGGCGAGCGGCTCGCCGTCCGGGCCGATCAAAACATCACCGGGCATAAGCCCCGCCGCTGCTCCGGGGGAATCGGGGCGGATATAAAGAATAGACGGATCTTCGCCCGCTCCCGCTTCGCGCCGAGCGGCGACGCGAAGGCGTTTATCATAAGACTTTTCCGTATGGGTTATCACGCCAATATCGAGACCTGTTTTATCACACAGCCCCAAGTTTGCCGCCAATATATCGTCAGCGATAGGCATGAGCCGGGCCTGCATGCGGCGCTTTTCTTGGAAAAGGGTTTGCTCTTGCCGCACTGTCTCTTGAATCAGGTCGGTTTCCAGAATATCGGGTAGCTTTGCAGACAACCCTGCACACCCTGAGAGGCATAGGCTGAGCAAAATCCAAGCTATATATGAGGGTTTCATCGCAGCAATCATGGCCGAGCCGGCGTTTGCCGTCAATAATTCAGTTTCATGGAACCTATTTCACAAGTTCTATTTTCGCCATTCTTAAAAGCGGAGTGCCTAATAGCCGTAGCGGGATGGGGTGCAGGTGCGACACGGTACGGGTAATCCGTAAACTAGTATGGGGACAGGATAATGCACGTAAATTACGGGATGGTAGGTAAACTCGTAATGATGTTCGACTTCGGGCGGTGTGTACATTGAGCTTTCTTGTGAATAATGGCTGCTGGACTGAACGGAAGAGCTACTTGATGCTGCTGCATAGGTGCTTGCCGTTGATCCGGCCGATGAACCGACTGGGGTGCATATCTTATAACAGGCCAAAACCTGACCATTTTTAGGCGTCTCAACGCTGACCGGGCATTGCGTTGGGCACAGCCGCTCGTTCGGTCCAAGCCCGTTCAGGCGCATGTTTGAAATTTCTGATTGCGTGATGGTGGACGGTAGAGATCGAATATCCGGGGTCGCCGCGCCAGCCGATGTCCAGCTTGAACAGGTCTGTCCTGGACTGCATCCGGCTATAGCAGTCGGAGCCAAAACGGCTCCTGTGAGTGCACCGAAAGTGAGGGCGGCGATTGTTTTTAAAGTGCAGGGCGCGGCCATGGCCATCTCCAGGATCAATTACTGGCATTGCATGCGCGCCCAATGCGGGCCATGCAATCGGATTCTCCCGCCGCGCGAGGGGTTTGCCACTGACAATGCCTGCCTGTCGTTCTTATGCCCACAGGCAAAACGCCATAAAAAAGGGCCCCATAGGGGCCCAGTTTTCAGATTTATCTTGGGGTCGCTTAATAAGCCGACCCGTAACGCGAACCGCGCGAATATTTCGGGCCGCCCGCCAATACCGGCTCCGCTGCGTAGCGGGACGAAGGATTGTAGCAACTCGGATAAACAGGCGTCGGAACGGGAACGGGGACACCAATAACCGGGCGGTGAACGGGCGTCGGTACAGGCACCGGGCGTCGGCAGAATACTTGCGTTGCAGGCATGCCGTCGACGATTGTCGGGCCGGATGTTTTTTCCCAATAATCGCTGATCGGAGGCGGCGGAGCGATTGACAAAGGCTGCGGCGCTGGCGGGGCGATTTGAACTGGAGCCGGGGCTTGCACATGCACAGGCTTCGGCGTTGGAGCCGCTAATCTTACAGGTTGCGGGGCAGCCTGTGTTGCAGATGTATTCTGTCCGCAATATTGATGGGCGTTGGGGCTTCCGTAATGGGTCGAGCTTGGGTGGCATCCGCCGGTGAAAGCGCGGGGCGCATCGGTAATACCGACCGTTTGCCCTTGGCCATAGAGCCGCGTAATATTCACATGCGGTGAGCCGTGGAACCGAACGCTGCGTAAGTGATCAAGCGGCTGTGATGTTGTGATCACCACGGGATCAACGGTAGTCGGCGCGCCGGGATGCGAAATAACAGTTGGCGCTGCGCATCCATGACCGCGGTTAGCCGCATGACATGGCGGTGTTGGCCGCGGCATCGGCATTGGACGATAAATCGGTCGCGGCGCAGGCTGATAGACAGGCGGCGGGGCCATATAAACTGGCGGAGGCGGCGGGGGCGCATACCGGACTGGCGGAGGCGCATAATGCGGGACGCAAGCGGGCATTGGCCCGTTATATCCACATGAACCCGCGAGGGCGTTGCCGCCGCTCAGGCTAAAAGTTAAACCGCCGACAGCAGCCAAAATTGTATAAAAACGACGCATCGCCTATTCTCCCACTATGCCTGCCGGGATTTTCCCAAATACAGGCGTTCACCAAAATCGTTGGAGGATATTTGAAAAAGCAGACGGCTATTAAAAGTCGTATGCAATCCCGCCCCGTTCCCAATCGCCAAAGCGCGTGGGTTCGGCCCCCTTCGGTC
>CAYGRF010000051.1:0-17700 GCA_964352275.1 uncultured Caulobacterales bacterium | reverse complement strand
GCGCTACAGGCTGATAAAGCCAAAACGCCAATCATGACGGCCCATGTTTTACGTATCATCATAGTAACTCTCCCCAATTTCCTATATTTTTGCATAAGTTTGTAATTTTTGAAAGCATTATTGATATAGGCCCATAATTACGGCATATTTTAGTGCAAATATTTTCATTCTTGCTCCGTGCATAGACAGCGGGCATAAGGTCTCCACCATGACAGGCAATGCAGCACAGCAAAAATTTCTTATCGTCGGCGGCGGCTCTGCGGGCTGGATGACTGCAGCTGCGCTCGCCAATGCCGTTGGGGGCGCGGCGGATATCACACTGGTCGAATCGGCTGCGATTGGCACGGTCGGTGTCGGCGAAGCCACCATTCCGCCTATTCGGCATTTCAATCAACGCCTTGGCATCAATGAAGCGACCTTTATCCGCGAGACCCAAGGCTCCTATAAGCTCGGCATTCAATTTATTGACTGGGCCAAAAAAGGCGAAGCTTATTTTCATCCCTTCGGGCATTACGGTGCCGAGTTTGATTTTGTCCCGTTTTATCATTACTGGATGCGCGAGCGGCAAGCAGGGCGGGCGGAGCCACTCGATCATTATTCTATGGCGTGGGAAGCGGCCAAGCATAATAAATTTGCCCCGCCCAGCCCCGATAAACGGCAAATGCAATCAACCCATGATTACGCCTATCATTTTGATGCAGGGCTGTACGCGCAGTTCCTGCGATCCTATGCCGAAGCGCGCGGCGTGTCGCGTATAGAAGGCAAGGTTACACGCGCCGGACAAAACCCCGAAACCGGTTTTATAGAGAGCATCACACTCGAAAACGGCGACAGTATCAACGCTGATTTCTTTATTGATTGTAGCGGATTTTTTGGTCTCCTCACGGAACAAACCCTCAAGACAGGATATGAGGATTGGTCGCATTGGCTGCCTTGTGACCGCGCCGTGGCTGCGCCCTGCGAGCCTTCGGGGCCGCTTTTATCATTCACCAAATCCACGGCGCGCGATGCCGGATGGCAATGGCGCATCCCGCTCCAGCACCGGCTCGGTAACGGCTATGTCTATTGCAGCCAGTTCACAGATCAAGACAGCGCTACTCATAGTTTGATGGATAGCTTGGAGGGTAAACCGCTCGCAGATCCCAAACATTTCCGCTTTAACACAGGGCGGCGAAAGAAATTCTGGAATAAAAATTGCGTGGCAATCGGCCTCTCAGCCGGGTTCATGGAACCGCTCGAGTCGACCAGTTTGCATCTGATTCAATACGGTATCATGCGGCTCCTCGCGCTCCTGCCGGGGAAAGGCTTTTCGCCTTTGCTTGCTCATGAATATAATCAGCTCACAACCGCCGAATATGAGCGTATCCGCGACTTCCTCATCCTGCATTATCACGCCACACAAAGAGAGGATTCTGAGTTATGGCGCTATTGCGCCCATATGAGCATCCCGGACAGGCTGGCCTATAAAATTAAACATTTTAAAACTCACGGAATGATTGTCTCGGACGAGCGGGAATTGTTTCATAATCCGAGCTGGATGGCGGTGTATATCGGGCAAAATATTATCCCCGAAACTCCGCCTATTATGACGCATTTGCGTCCGAAGGTACCCGCCGAGCAGCGCTTATCAGATGTTCGCAGCGCCATACAAGCCGCCGCCAGCACAATGCCCGATCACGCGGATTATATAAAAAGGTACTGCTCTTAGAGCGGCGCGGCGCAATGCCGGGCAATGAAATCGCTATGCGCGGGAAGCGGGGCCACCGCTTTATCGATAATGGTCTTAACGTGTGCGAGGAAATCTTTGAGCTGCGGCTCTGTAATCCGGTCAGCCATCGCATGGTAATTATGCGGCATGAGATTTTGCCCCAGCATCACCTGTACCCAGCTTGATTCGCGAAACAGATCATCGAGATTTTTCTGAATAAGGCCGCTATCTTCGAAAAGCGCCATTTTGGATTTGAGCGTTTCGGGAATATCCATATGCGCGCAATAGCGCCAGAACGCGCTGTCATCCCGCGCCGTTTGCTTGTAATGCAAAATCAGAAAATCGCGGACAAGATCATATTCCATACCCACTTGCCGGTTATATTCATCGATCGTTGATTGCGGCGCGCGGCCACGCGGGAAGACCTCAATCAAGCGCGAGACATTGGATTGTATCAAGTGAATACTGGTTGATTCCAGCGGCTCTAAAAACCCGCTCGCCAGTCCAAGGGAGACGCAGTTTTTATGCCAAAAGGCTTTCCGGCGTCCCGTTGTAAATTTAAGCAATTTTGGATCGGAAAGAGCGGGCGCGTCAAGATTATCGAGCACAATATCAGCCGCTTCATCCGCGCTCATAAATTCATCACAAAAGACATGGCCATTACCCGTACGGTGCTGAAGCGGGATGCGCCACTGCCAGCCCGCCTCATGCGCCGTAGCTTTGGTATAAGGCAGAAGCGGATCTGTGCGCTCGCACCCCACCGCAACCGCGCGGTTACACGGGAGATAATGCGACCAGTCTTCATAACCAACACCCAAAGCGCCGCTAATTAAAAGCCCGCGAAACCCGGAACAATCAATAAATAAATCGCCCTTAACGGTCTCGCCGGATTCAAGAGTCACGGATTGAATATCGCCGCTCTCCGGATTGAGCGCCACATCAACAACCTTGCCTTCGGTGCGCATGGCTCCCGCTTTTTCAGCATAGCCGCGCAGAAATTTAGCATAGAGCCCGGCGTCAAAATGGAACGCATAGGCCAGCCCGGTCATGGCCGTTTGGCCCACTTTTTCCAGCGGCGCGAATTTATGAGCGTAAGCGGCTTTGTGGTGGAGAGAATAATCCCACAGCGAACCGCCCGCCCCGCCCGCTTTAGCGCGGAGCCAATAATGGTGGAAATGGAGCTGACTTAGATTGATACCCGCGTCACCAAATGTGTGCAGATAGCTATCGCCGGCTCGGCCCCAATTATTAAATTCGATCCCGAGTTTGAACGTGCCATGTGTTGCCGCCACAAATTCGGCTTCGTCGAGTCCCAAAACGCCGTTAAGACGCCGGATTTGCGGAATGGTCGCCTCGCCGACACCAACCGTGCCGATCTGCTCGGATTCGATCAGGGTAATATTAACCGCTGCGCCGAGCAGTTTTGATAGAGACGCTGCGGCAATCCAGCCCGCCGTTCCGCCGCCAACAATTACTACATCTTGCACATCTTTAATCATCGCCGCGCATTGTACCCCAATTAAAAAAGCCCGCCAGCATTATCTGCTGACGGGCTTAAAATGGTTAAACCGATAAGCCTAGAATTTCTTGGCAATCGTGATGTTGTAAGTCGAACCATATTGCTCATGACGGCTTACAAAGGTTTCGGTGCCTGCACCAGGACCATCAAGGTCATTTTCTGTGCGGAAAGGCTCATCCGTGATGTTGTAGGCTTCTAGGTTAATTGAGAAGCCTTCCAATTTCCCAGAGTCCCATTCATATCCGATTTGCGCGTCAAGCAGCGTTTCAGACAGAGCGTCCGCTCCCAAAAGATTACCCGCGAAATCAGAGATTTCAGAGCGGAAGCCGGAACGGTGACGAGCATTCACACGCGCGCGCCAACCATTTTTCTCAAAGTAAATCTCGCCGCTCATGGTTTCCTTGGAATATCCAGGGATTGGCACATCTGTGCCGTTAAAGTCGATGCTATTATCTGTATAGGTATAGGCGGCGTTCAAGCCGATACCTTCAAGCCAGCTATGAGAAAATATATCTTCAAAAGGCAACCGGAGCGAGGCTTCAAAACCTTGAAGCTTCGCTTTTTCGGCGTTAACCGGACCGGACACGCCGATGATTGCAGCGTCAGCGTTCGCGCCAACAAATGCGTCACCTAAAATAGCGCCCGCAACGGCAGCATTTGTGATCGTCGTACTTGTATCGACGACATAATCTCCAACACTTTTCGAGAATACAGCAAATGATACGGCGCCAGCCGCGCTGAAATATTTCTCAACCGCAGCATCAAACCCTGTGGATTCGTATGGACGCAAGAGCGGGTTACCGCCGCTTATATTGAGACAGGTTTGTCCCGTTAGCGGGTTAAACGCAGCGCCGTTAAATACGTCCGGGCGACCATTAGGCGGCGTCGACGTATCTGTACAGACAAGCGGGTTAAATGATGGCGCGGCATTAGCGCGAAGTTGATCCATGCGCGGGCGCGTCACAGATTTTGCCGCACCCAGACGGAAAAACGTATCTTCCATAACTTCAATGCTGAAGTTTGCGCTTGGCAGGAAGTGAGAATATGTATCCGTCACCAAGGTGCTGCCTGCCGTCGAGGTCTGCTCAACATCGACATATTGGAAACCGACATTACCCCGGATCGGCAGAGCGCCATCGGTGCGAATGGTCGCCATACCGTAATAGGTCAGCAGCGATTCTTGGACATTCCATTGCACGCTCGCAGCCGGATCCAAATTATAGGTTCCGTTACTAATTAAATCAGACGGGTCATAGGCTACAATATCCAAACCAATCGATCCGGAGTCAGTCACGCCTGTTCCGCGCGGTAAAGGCGCGAGGCCATTGGTAAAGCCTGAACCTTCACGGATGAAGTTTTCATTGGAATTAAAGTCTTTTTCGCGGTCTGTATAAAGGAAACCGACAGACACGCCCTCAATGAAACCTTTGTCGAGGTCATATTCAGCCTCAAGACGCAATTGGTTTAGCTCATCATCAATTTGCGGCTCTTTGATAAAGCCAACCTGGCCCCATCCGCCCGGGTCTGTCAAAAAGATTGAAGACGCGTTGGAATAATCAATATCGCTCTGGATTTGATAAGCGCCGCTCTCCGGCGTGATGAATGTCATCGGGCCAACAAGTCCCGGTGTGTTGCTGCCAACAATACCGCGGCCCGTGCCTGCATAGCTTTCATAGTCAACATCTGATTTATCAAGACGCGATGTTGAGGCATCGATCACAAAATTCAAACGATCAGACGCAGCGAAATCGAGGTTCAAACCGGCAGAGAAAATCTCGGCTGTATTGCCTTCTGTATCTGTGCGCAAAATCGCCGGGGTTGGCGTGTATGTCGCTGTGTTGACAAACGGGCCGTCACCGCTGGAGTTATTCAGAGAGTTGCCGCTCCAAGAGGCAAGCGGTGTTTCAACGCCGCGGAATATACCGGCATCTTCAAAATCAGAATAATAAGCATCCAGTGTTGCGGATAAACGGTCTGACGGCTCCCACTGGAGCGTACCAGCAACGGATGTGCGTTTGAAGTCGCGCGAGACAACGCCTGTACGCGGGTTATCAGACGCATAATACTGACCGCTTGGCAATTGCGCGGTTTGTCCGGGCGCAGTTTTCAGCTCACGTGATGTAAACTGTGTTGGATTTGACTGGTGCGTAATACCCAATGAAAACCCGAGCGTTCCGTCTTCGTTTTGGTCAATGTAAGACCCGAACAAACGATAGCCATCAGCGCCAAAATCAGGGTTAAGCTTACCATTGTCATTGATAACATATTTGGCAGACGCGTTAAAATTACGCTCGCTATAAGCCAAAGGACGCACAGTGCGCAGATCAACCGCGCCCGCAATACCTGTGGTGGCTAATTTAGCATCAGGTGTTTTATAGACAATACCCTGCGAAACAAGCTCGGAAGGGAACTGGTCAAATTCAATGCCCCGGTTGTTACTGGCAGAGACCTGCTCGCGGCCATTCAGAAGCGCGATAGAAAAGTCAGGGCCAAGGCCGCGAATAGAGATAGACTGGGCGCGTCCGCGAACCCGCTGCGCCGTCACACCGGGAAGGCGCGCAAGAGAGTCGGCAATAGAGACGTCCGGCAGTTTACCAATATCTTCAGCGGAAATCGCTTCGACAATTGATGTCGCGTCTTTTTTAAACGCGAGCGAGTCAGCAATACTTTTGCGAATACCTGTAGCAACAACTTCGTCGTCAACAGTTTCGGCGTCTTGCGCGTAAGATACAGAGCTTACAGCCAAAGACATGGCCGCGAGCGCAACCCCCGCCATCATTTTATTACGTTTCATGTGTGGAAATGACATGGAATTTTCCCCTTCCTTGTAGAATGAACCCCGAGCCAGCGGCGATTAACGTCTGTGCAAACCGCAAGCTTTCAGCCTATCTTTAGTGCGCCTTGCAAAAAGTTGCAAGAAAATGTCGTAAAAATTTCAAAAAATCTGTCGATTACTCCGACCTGTTGCAAGAAAGTCACGATTATGGCCTAATAATACGCCTAACTGAAGTATTATTAAGTATTTACGCCAAAATAGAAGGCTGAAAGCACATCTATTTTTTGCAAAATATTACATTTTAGCTTTTCAACAGCCCCTTTGTGACCTATAGACTCTCTCCATTAGATAATAATTTGGGGAGCTTGCACAATTTTGCATGCAGTTTTATGAATATACGTCCTATCCGCTATTTACTCTTGACCGCCGCGCTAGGCGGCTTTGTTTTGCCGCTGAGCGCATGCTCCGCTCCCGCTACGGATACAAAGGCGGCCCCAGACTCACAGACAGCGTCCTCAGCGGACTTCACCTATGACCGCCTGACACGCCCGCCCGAAGATGATGTGGTTTACTTCATGCTGCCGGACCGGTTTGAAAATGGCGATGCCAGCAATGACACAGGCGGCTTTCCAGGCGGGAAGCTGGATCACGGGTTTGATCCCACCCATAAAGGCTTTTACCAAGGCGGCGATTTGAAAGGTCTAACCGCGCGGCTTGATTATATTGAAGGGCTCGGCGCCAGCGCTATATGGCTTGGCCCAATTTATAAGAACAAGCCCGTACAAGGCGCAGACCCGTGGATTAGCGCCGGGTATCACGGGTACTGGATCACGGATTTTACGGATGTTGATCCGCATTTGGGTACAAAAGAGGATTTAAAAGCCTTTATCGGCGGCGCGCACGAGCGCGGCATGAAGGTTTACCTTGATATCATCACTAACCACACCGCAGACGTGATTGCGTACCGCGAATGTCACGATCCGGAATTTGACGGAGATAAAGCGCCGGGATGCCCGTACCGCTCACTCGCGGACTACCCTTTCACAACCGAGGGCGGGCCCGACGACCCTGAGATCAATGCTGGGTTTTTGGGCGATGCGGAACATCTGCAAACCCGCGAGAATTTCAGCAAGCTGACCAATAATAACTTTGCCTACACGCCCTATGTGCCCGAAGGGGAAGAAAATGTGAAAGTGCCCGCGTGGCTCAATGATATACAATATTACCACAATCGCGGCGAGACCACGTTTGAGGGTGAAAACTCTCTCTATGGAGATTTCGCCGGTCTTGACGATCTGATGACAGAGCATCCGGATGTGGTTGACGGGTTCATTGATATTTTCAAAGACTGGATCACGGAATACCGGGTCGACGGTTTCCGCATTGATACCACCCGGCACGTCAACCCGAACTTTTGGAAACAGTTTCTTCCGGCCATGCAAAGCCATGCGGCAAGCCTCGGTATTGAAAACTTCTATATGTTCGGCGAGGTCTATGAGCCAGATCCGGCAGGCCTTGCGCGCTTTACGCGGGTAGACGGATTTGAACAGGTTCTGGATTTTGGGTTCCAAGCCGCTGTGTTCGACGTCATGATCGAAAAAGAAGGCACTGACCGCTTTGATCGGTTTCTCCGCGCCGATGATATCTACGCAGATGGCCAAGCCACGGCGCGGCGTCTACCAACATTTCTCGGCAATCATGATATGGGGCGCATGTCCGGCATGATAAAAGCCGCCATGCCCGGCATCTCGCAAGAAGACCTGCTCGCGCGAACCACATTGTCCCACGGTTTGATGATGTTTATGCGCGGCATCCCGGTGATTTATTCCGGCGACGAGCAGGGCTTTGTTAGTGACGGCAATGACCAAGCCGCCCGCGAGAGCCTGTTCCCAAGCCAAACCGCGAGCTATAATGATAATGACCTTATCGGAACAGACGCAACAACAGCAGACGCGAATTTTGATACCGCGCACCCTCTTTACCAAGCGATTGCGCAGATGAGCGGCATCCGCAAAGATCACGCCGCTTTCCGCCGGGGCCATATGGAAACAAGGCTCATGGAAAAAGAAGGGCGCGTGTTTGCGTTTTCGCGGTTTGACCCTGTGACCCAGCAAGAATATATTGTCGCGGCCAATACAGGAGCAGAACCCCGCACTGTCAATATCAATATTGACCCGATGTCGAAAACCTTCACGCCGCTTATGCAAAGCTGCCCGGCTTCTGTGAACACTACGGGCAATATGACCATCACGCTGGCTCCGTTTGAGATGGCAATTTGCCAAGCCCAAGAACCGTCAAGCCGGACGCTATTGCGTCCCTAAACCTATATGGATGACCCTAATGGATGACCTAGCGGACACTCCGAATACACTCTCCGGGATTTCAGGCGCTGATAAAGCGCCAGCAAAAGCCCCTGCGCCGTGGTGGAAGGGCGCGAGTATATATCAGATATATCCACGCAGCTTTTATGACAGCACCGGAGACGGCATTGGCGATCTTTCCGGTATTATCCAAAAGCTGGATTATGTGGCATCGCTGGGCGTGGACGCGATATGGCTGTCGCCGTTTTTCACATCCCCCATGATTGATTACGGCTATGACGTCGCGGATTTTTGCAATGTTGACCCAATGTTTGGCACGCTCGCAGATTTTGACAGGCTCACGAGCCGCGCGCATGAATTAGGCTTGAAAGTCATTATCGACCAAGTCTATTCGCATACATCTGATCGCCACCCGTGGTTTGAACAGAGCCGCGAAAGCAAAGACAACCCCAAGAGCGATTGGTATGTCTGGGCAGATCCCAATTCCGACGGAACGCCGCCGAATAATTGGCAGTCGGTTTTTTCCGGTCCGGCATGGCAATGGGATGCCCGACGCGGACAATATTACTTACATAATTTCCTGCCCGAACAGCCCGATTTAAATCTACATAATCCGGCCGTTCAAGAGGCTGTGCTTGGCGTCATGAAATTCTGGCTTGCGCGCGGGGTTGACGGGTTCCGTTTGGATGCTTTGAATTTTGGATTCCACGACCAAGCCATGCGGGACAATCCGCCCGCAAAAACCTTTAAACGTCCGCCGACGCGGCCGCATGATTATCAGGCCCACATTTATAATATGTCCCAACCGGAAATCCTGCCTTTGCTGGAACGTATCCGGCAGATCACCAATGATCACGGCCACGCCTTTACCGTGGCCGAAATTGGCGGGCCATTTCCGTTAAAAGAGATGAAAGATTATACGCGCGGCGATAACCGGCTCAATTCTGTATATGCCTTTGATTTTCTATATGCCGATAGTTTAAGCGCAAATCTTATCCGGAAAACTCTGTCGGATTGGCCTGGCGGTGAAGGTGAAGGCTGGCCCTCTTGGGCGTTTTCCAACCATGATGCGCCGCGCGCAATTTCGCGCTGGTGCGGGGACTGCGATCCTGCGCGCTACGCCCGGCTTTTGATCATGATCCTCGTCAGCCTTCGCGGAAATATTTTTATCTATCAGGGTGAAGAGCTTGGGCTTCCCCAGGCCCATGTCGATTTTGATGACTTAAAAGACCCGGAAGCCATTGCTAACTGGCCGAAAACGCTCGGCCGTGATGGGGCGCGGACGCCCATGCCGTGGCAAACTGACAATCGCCATGCCGGTTTTTCTTCCGCTAAGCCTTGGCTTCCTGTCAGCCCGCAGCACGCGCAGCTCTCTGTTGCCGCGCAGCAGCGCAATACCGGTTCAACCTATCATTTTTATCAAAAGGCTTTGGGTCTGCGCCGTGATCATCCCCCCCTTCGCGAAGGGGGCCTCCGGTTTGATGATACCGTTCCGGATTTACTTGTGATTTACCGGATCACGAAACATGAGCGGTTTGTGGGTGTGTTTAATATCACAGCTGATGCCCTCTCTATTGAGCATGTACCGTTCGACCCCAATACTATTTTGTTGTCAGTCGGCGACATTGCCGCCAATGCCCGAAATCTTCCCGCCTATTCCGGGTTTATCGCAAAGCTAGCGGATTAGGCCTTATCTTTACGCTGTTTCAGGGGAGATGCTGAGCGTCATGTGCGCTGTCATGGTTTCGCCCGGCGGCAAAATCGGCATCGGCGTAGCGCCGCTCAGGCCCGCGCTATTCAGCGCATTATTCATGTGGTTTACAGGCTCAAAGCAAAAATAATCCCCACCTTTAGGCACATACACGACAGCGTGATCCAGATTGTGGCTAGCCGTTAGGGTTAAAGACAGCGGCGAGCCCTCCCATTCAATCTGCGCGGCCCCGTCAAATCCGAGAAAACAATGATCAATCTCAAGTCCGCCCACGTTCTTGCCATGCGCGAAATCCCATTCGGGGATAGGTATGATCCGGCGCTGCGGCACAGCATCATCCCTGTTGAGCCATACCCCGGCGTGTTTGAACCTTAATGACGCACCAGTATTTTTGGGGAAATAGGGATGAAAGCCAAGCCCGGCCGGCATGAGCGAAGAACTTAAATTTGTCAGGGATATGTCCATATGTAATCGTGGGCCCTCAATCCGCAGGCTTTGCACCGCGCGGTAAGCCCATGGCCATCTACCAGCTTTATGGCTGTAGGACATATCGCACCGCTGCGCATCTGAGGCTTCCACGTACCATGGACGTTGCCAGCCATGGCCATGAAGCGCATGCGGCTCGCCGGGTGCGTTTTGGGGTAAATGAATAGACTGCCTATCAAATACAAACTGCCCTTCTTTAATCCGGTTGGAAAACGGCACTAATGGGAAGCAGGCCATATCAACCGGGTTGCGCGCACCGCTTACAGCATGGCGCAAAATATCAACCCCGCCATAGCGGCAGCTAAGCAAGCTCCCGCCATAATGCGGGGCGACATCAATATCCCATTCATGGGCGCAAAGAGAGACCAGGTTCATGACAGTCTGATATTTAGTAACTATTAGATAAGCTTTAACGGTTATCCCTGCGCTTATGCGTATGTTAACCATAATGGTGATCAGCTTGGCTGCGATAGCGGTTTCCGGCTGCGCCGTCACGACCGCTGGCGTTAAACCCGGTGATGAACGAAATTTTGTCCGCTCGCTGGATGATGTCAATGCAGGCCGCGCCATTAAGGCCCGAATGGTTCGCGCGGCAGAGTTTAACCTCAGCAAAGTCGACATTGAAGTCGCCGAAGGCATCGCGGTCTTAACCGGTCATGTCCCGTCCCAGGAAGACCGCATTGAGGCAGAACGGATTGCGTGGTCTGCGCCGCAAGTTCTGCAAGTCGGCAATGAAGTCCAACTTGACAATAAAACCGGTATTATCCGTAGCACCAAAGATACAGTGCTCAGCACGGCGGTGCGAACGCGGCTGATTGCAGAAAAATCCGTTAAATCGCGCAATATCAATATCGAGACCCATAACGGCGTGATCTACCTCTTAGGCGTGGCCCGCACGCCGCAAGAACTTGAACGCACGGCCTACATTGCCAGCACGACCAAAGGCGCAAAAGAAGTTATATCCTATATCAAGATGGCAGGCGCAGAGGTTCAATCCGCAAATTTTGTCAGCGCCGCGCAGGACGAGACCGTCCGCATAATGCCGCAACAGCGCACGCTCCCTGACGGTTTAAGCACGCAGCCCGGCGGGATGAGCGGCGACTATGCACCCCCATCGCAGCCAGCCCCTCCTATGCCCGGTTTGGGTGATGACGCCCTGCAAAGCGGCGAACCATATTATAGAGACCCGAAAACCGGCGAGCGCATTATTTTGCCGCCAGGGACAAAGACTGTGCCTTACAACCCCAAGGCCGCCGCCGACCCTGTGCCGCATTATGTGGATCCGGCCACAGGCGAAAAAATCCAAATCCGGTATGTTTACGGGCGGTAAGCCGAAAGCTTCAGTGTCATAAAGACACTGCTCGTCACGTCGGTATAAACACCAAATGCTGCGCATTCGGTAAAACCAAACCGTTTATATAGCGCGCGGGCAGGCGCATACCCGTCTGTTGGATGGGTCTCGAGGCTGATCTGTTCATATCCGCGCATTCGGGCTTCTTTAATCATATGCCGGAGAATCGCTGAGCTTACACCTCGCCGCCGAAAATCTCTCGCGGTGTGCATGCTTTTAATCTCGCCGTGATTATGCGCGATCTGCACCAGCGCGCCGCATCCCATCAAAGCCTGACCATCCCATACCGTCCAAAAGGTAACATCAGGATGTTTCAGCTTTTCTACCGAAAATATATGAGACGCAGCTTTGGACACTTGGGTTTGCGCCTCGGCATGGTGTGCTTTCAACAAAGCAATAACTTTGCTGGATGTCAGATCATCGTGCTGGATTTTCACCGCGTTCCTCCCGACTTAAATGCTGGTGGATACCCGGTAAATAGACCGCTAATGTTAAGGCCCGCGCTATATAATATCCGATAAAAGCAATCCACAGCCCGTGCTCGCCAAAGCGCGGCTGCAATATATAATGCAGTCCGATGTAAATAAGCAAGGCCGCAATACCGGCGTTTCGCATTTCCCGCGTCCGGGTTGTGCCGATAAATATTCCGTCCAGTTGCCACGCGGCGAAGCCGAGCACAGGCGCGAGCGCGCAGTAGGGCAAAAAGGCGCGCGCGCTGTCCTGCACCGCAGGGTCGGCGGATAAAAAACCAATGACGAAACCGCCAATGACATAGACGCAAACGCCGCAGACAATCCCGAACAGGGCGGAAAATTCTGTGGTTAAACGCACAGCGCGGTCAAACTTGACCCGGCTTTTGGCCCCGTAAGCCGCGCCTGTCGCTGCTTCCGCCGTATGCGCAAACGCATCTAATATCAGCGCCGATAAGGTGATGAATTGCAAAAGGATATGATTGCCAGCGAGGAACACTTCCCCTTCGGTGGCGGCGGCGTTTCCGAAAAAATTAAAACCCACGGTCAAAGCCATAGTGCGCACAAAAATATTACCATTGGTAATGCCTAATTTGCGCAAAGCGTCCGGGTCTAGCAAGGCTTGGCGGGTTAAGGCCGCGCGGTTAAACCCGCCGCGCTTTGCAATTTCCCGTCCGGCAAGGATAAGACCCGCCGCAAGCCCGGCCCATTCGGCAATCGCAGAGGCTATGCCCACGCCGTAAAGCCCCCAGCCGAGCGAGACGACGAAATAAAGCGACAGGGCCGCATTGACCAGGTTGAGCACAATTTGCATATGTAGCGCCCGGTGCGAGCGGCTAATGCCGACAAACCACCCGATTAGCGCGATCGATGCGAGCGAAGCCGGAAGTCCCCAAAGCCGCGCGCTAATATAGGTTTTGGCCGCCGCCTCAATCTCTGATGAGGCCGTATAAATCATGAAAGCAGCCGGCAATAAAAGCACCTGAACCGCCATAATGAGTAATCCAATAGTGAGTCCGATTGGCACAGCCCGTACCAAATGGGCCTGTACCGCGCCGTCATCGCCCTCGCCGTCTGATTGCGCGGTAAGCCCCGTCGTGCTCATGCGCAGAAAGCCAAAGCCCCAATAAACAATACCGTAAATAACCGCGCCGAGACCAATCCCTGCCAGCGCCGTTGTCGAGGCGTAACGGCCAATCACAAATGTATCGACAAGGCCGACAATCGGTGCCGCCGCATTGGCGAGCATAATCGGCCAGCTTTGCGACAAAACCTGTCCGCGCGTCAGGCGCGATGGCTGATTATGTGTCATCAATGCCCGCGAGCAGAAAGTGCCCGTGCAAAGCCGCAATCGGGTGCTCGTAACTGTCTTGCCAAGCCTGCACCCTCACATTCGCCACGCGGCTGCCCTGTTTCGCAATCACTGCGCGCGCATAAGTGTCGAGCGGTTTTCCCCTGCGTAAATAATCAATATTGATCCCGATGGGTTTCGGTAACTTCCCGTCCGTATCGGATATGAGGAGATGCGCAATGGCTGTGAGTTCCATAAACCCGCCAATGGCTCCGCCGTGTAGCGCTGGCAAAACCGGGTTGCCGATATTGCTCTGCTTAAACGGCATAAGCATCATGAAATCGGAACCTGTCACTATGGGTTCCACACCGAGCGTTACGGCATAGGGGATGCGGGCGAGCAGGGCTGGAAAGTCAATGTCGGTCATGTCATGTCTTTGGGGTTGATAAAGCCCGGGATGGTGGCGTCTGTTTTGGCGCGCGGGCTGGTCACCATAAAGGTCGCCTGAGACGTCGCGACGGGATCATTGTCATCCCCGTCATGCGCAATACCGCGCACAAAAGCGACATGGCGGGTGGTCTTATAACAATGCGCCGACGCAATAATAGTCTGGCCGGGCCGGGCAGCGCGCATATAATCAATACTCAGGTTCAAGGTTGCCACAGATTGGTAAGTGTCAAATCCGGCAATGGCCGCCAGTCCGGACGCTTGGTCGAGCAAGGTTGTTATCGCCCCTCCGTGCAGAACCCGGGTTTTCGGATTGCCAATCAGCGATGGATTATAAGGCAAACTTAGCGCCGCGCGGCCAACATCGACTGAGACGAAGGTCATACCGAGCAATTTGGAATGCGGGGCGCCAGCAACGAATATCGGCCCCATATCCCATAATTGCTCAATGAAAGATTTTTCACTCACAGCCTGCCTCCTGATTCGCATGAAACAGTAGTCCGATCAGAGGGCGAGCGCCATATAGCGTGAGCATCCTATGGGATTATCATAATAACGGTCAATATCGGTGAACCCAAGAGCCTCATAAATCCGGTTGGCTTGCTTAAGGCCCGGATCCGTATCCAGATACATATGATTATAGCCGAGGTCTTTGGCGGTTTTCAGGCTTTCGCGGGTCAGGCGCTCGCCGAGATTATGGCCGCGTCCTTCGGGGCGGCAATAAAGCCGTTTAAGCTCGCAAATATCATCCCGTAAGGGTTTGATCCCGCAGGCTGCGACAGGCGTGCCGTCAATTCTAGCCAAAAAAAGCACGTCATATTTATGCGGAAAATGTTTGAACTCTGCGTCTGTGCCTTGAAACCCCAATCCCTGTCCCAAAAAATCCTCTATAAAGGCCATATATTCGAGAAATATGGCTTTGACAGCCGCAATCTCATCATCCGTACGGGCCAAGATGATTGAGGCGGCAGCCATTATTTTGTAATTTCGACCACATGCGGGTACGGAATTGATATACCGCCCGCATCGAAGGCTTCTTTGACAGCCTTGATCAAGTCAAACCGCACGTCCCAATAATCCGGCGCTTGGCACCAAACCCGCATTTGAATATCGACGGAACTGTCATTCAGGCACGAAACCTTCGCCCACGGCGAATCGGGATCGGACAAAACGCGTGGATCCTTTGCGGCGGTTGTCGTAATGATTTTAATCGCTGTGTTAATATCATCGCCGTAATCAATCCCGAAATCCACATCAACGCGGCGAACGCCCAGCGTTGTCAGGTTTTTGATAGTACCGCCGCGAACCTCGCCATTGGAGATAATGATCTGGATATTATCCAGCGTGCGCAATGTTGTTGTAAAGATATTCAAATCATCAACAGTGCCTTCTTCTCCCGCAATCTCAACATAGTCTCCGATTTGGTATGGCCGGAGAACAATCAGCAAAAGCCCTGCCGCCACATTGCTCATCGAGCCTTGCAACGCCAAACCAATCGCTAAGGTCGCCGCTGCGAATATCCCAAGAATTGAGGCAACATTCGCGCCCAATATGGAGACCGCAAGCAGAACCATGCCGATCAGAACAATATACCGCGCCATAGTCGCAAAAAACGTCCCAAGCGTTGTATCTATAGCGGCGCTTTTGGTTGTCGTTTTCAGGATGAAATCATAGACACGCCGCGCGATTTTTGCGCCAATCCAGAGCACCAAGAGCGCTGCAAGAAGACGCGGCGTAAAAGATATAAAGTTATCTAGCGCATATTGCCCGTAAAACGGCACAGCCGCATTAAGCCATTCCATAGTCGGCTCGAACGCCGGAGCCTCGGCCAATGTCAATGTGGTTTCGTTTTCCATCTTAACCTGCCTTCATCGGAATAATCATATTGTGCTCATACGGGATCTCGACGCCCGCCTTATCGAGCGCAGCTTTTACGCGCTGCGAAATATCCATTTTGACGTGCCGGTATTGATCCACATCTGTCCATACGCGGAGCTGGATCATGACGGCCGAGTCGCCCAGTCCGGTGACTTTCGCCCACGGCGCGGGTTCGGATTGAATACGCTCATCGCCGTCTGAGGCTTCCAAGATCGCTTTGATCGCGACATTTAAGTCCGCATCATAGCTAACCCCGAAATCCATATCGAGGCGGCGCTCACCAAAGGCGTAGTAATTTTTTATCGTGCCGCCAAACGCTTGGCCGTTTGCAACAGCGATTTCAATATTGTCACGGGTGACAAGCTTGGTCGAGAAAATGCCGAGGTGTTTGACAACGCCGCTTTCTCCGGCAAGCTCCACCTCTTGTCCGACCTTGAACGGACGAAAGAACGCTAACATGACGCCCGCGGCCAAATCTCCCAGGGTTTCTTGCAGCGCAAAACCGAGCGCTATGACCAGCGCGCCAACAATCGTGGCTAAAAATCCCAGAGGGATATGCATGGCGCTAAGCGCGGCAACAAAAATACCAACCATACCGGCAAATAAAACGATTGACCCAAAGAATCGCGCCAGCGTCTCGTCAATATTCGGTATGCGCTGTGAGGCTTTGACGGTCGCGCCGGATAGGCGCCGCACAATGGCACGGCCAATGAAGAAGATCAAAAGCGCTAGCACAATGCCCGGCGCATATTTGACAATCAGACCGGGAAAAGCATTTAGCTTTTCCATAATCATCGCAGTAATATCCATAATATTCCCCAATTTCGGTGTTTTATAACCAGAAGGCGGCGTGAGTAAAAGAGGTAATCAGAGGCTTTTCCTACCATCAGCCTCCTGCGGGGGTAAATTATGACGTCAGTACATGCTCAATGTAGGCAACGCGGTCTTTGCCAAAATACATATCGCTGCCTAAAAACATTGCCGGCAGGCCAAACGCGCCCCGGTCAACAACGGCTTGCGTGGCTGCTGCGAGCTTGTCTTTCGTAGCCTGCTCTCCAGCTTTTGAGACAAGCGCCGAACCGTTAAGGCCAGCGTGGTTCAAAACATCCGCAAGCACATCGGGCTGGCTAATGTCTTTGTCGTCCTCCCATATGGCTTTGAAAATCGGCCCAACACACGCGTCATGGACGCCCGCCTCGACGGCGGCCGTTGCTGCGCGCATTGCGAGAAGCGTATTAACCGGGAAGGCGGTATTAAACTGAAAATCTGCGAGCGTGTGATCCGCCACAAAACGCTGAATTTCCAGCATCATATAAGCCATTTTTTGCTTGCAGCCCGCATGCGCCATCCACGGCGGCTGATTATGGGTGAGCTTGAAAATACCGCCAATCAGCACGGGATGCTCTTCAATGATAAGGCCCGTTCGGGCGCTTACACCCTTCAGGGCCTCGCGGGCAAAATAGGCGTTAGGACTGCCAAAATCATAATAGAAATCAAGAACGCGTGTCTCTTGGTTTTTCATGAAAATATTTCCTTACCCCATTTCTGAATACACAGTCTGCAACTTTGAGGCAGTTTTTTCTAGCCCCTTGAGGCGTTTGCTGCGTATGCATTATGAAACAGTTTCGAGATAGTATATGACAGGATTTAGAGCACTCGCAGATAGCCTTGACGGCACGAGCGATTTTGTCCGTCGTCATATAAAATGGCACGGATTTCGGCCCGGGCTAAGAGAGACTTTG
>CAYGRF010000050.1:0-18041 GCA_964352275.1 uncultured Caulobacterales bacterium | reverse complement strand
TCCCGTTTTGTCGTGGGTCAATAAAACAGCTTAATAGTGTGTTAACATTGGCTAACGCCACTGTTTCGGCTGCGCGCATCTCATTGTACCGGATGCGCATACGTGATAAGCTAAACCTATAATATTTGATATTTCAAACAAAGGCTGCTTTAGTTATGAAGACAATTGAGTTTCTGGAAATTGGCGGCGTGGTTTATAACGCGCCGTCCGGCGGGCCCAACGGCACGGCCGGTGATGACACGTTTACGGGCACATCCGGCAATGACAGTTTTAACGGACTTGGCGGCAATGACACGATCATCGGCCTTGCGGGCGATGACATATTTGACGGCGGGGACGGTAATGACCGGATCCACGGCGGCGAAGGCAATGATACACTGAACGGCGGGAACGGCGATGATATTTTCGTCTTTACCAATAATGACGGTAATTGGGGCGACTTTATCTTTGGCGGCGCCGGCACGGATACGCTTCGGATCGAACAAACAAGCGGCGTTTTGGAGCGGCATAATTTCTTTAATACCAGCTTTGATAGTATCGAGGCGATCGAATTTGCCACAGTCAATACGAGTAGTGTTCCGAGCGAAATTTTCTTCCGCGCGGCACAATTTGGCAATGGGCAAATCAGTGAAAACGTGGCCTTCGAAGGCACGGGCGTCTATAACCGCCAAAATATCGCGATCTATATGGACGGGGCGGCAGCATTTGATATGTCCGGCTTTACCTTCGCGAATTTTCATAGCGGATTAACGGTCAATACAATTGGGGGCGCGGCGGCAGAAACTGTCACCGGCTCCGCTACGCAATTTGTCACTTTCGACGCCGGAGCGGGCGATGATGTGTTTGATGTGCGGGGCAACGGTATAATGCTTGGCGGCAGCGGTATTGATACTGTGACATATGCCAATTTTGTCAGCGGAACCAACACAGGCATCACGACGACATTGTCGACGTACTCCTTTATTGCAAATCGGCATGAAGCCGAGATCTTAATCGGCAGTCAATATGCTGATGTCTTGTCGTCGGAAGAGTCAGGTACGCAAATATTTGGCGGCGCGGGGGATGATTATATCCAGTCGCTTCATCACGCCGCGATGCACGGCGAAGCCGGAGACGATGAATTTGCGGTAAGGGCAAATTTTACGGACGGAACTGGCATGGTGATAGACGGTGGTTCAGGCAATGATCTGGTTTCCCTGTCTTTCCTGAACGGCGTCCATGTTTTCGATATGCGCGGCGCAGACCTCAGTAATATAGAATATTTCCGCTTTCTTCATGAAATTTCAGACTTTAACCGCAAGTTTCTATTCTTTGGTGCAGAGCAGTTTAATTCAGGTGATCTGGCTCAAGATACACTGTTTATTGGCGATTTTCGCGGCCGTGATCCGGACGAGATCAACGTCTATATGGAAGACGCTTTATCGGTGGATCTATCCGGGCTACAATTCAATAGCTGGGTGCAGAGCCAAGACTTCTTCCGTATTTACGGCGATGACGATGCTGAAACCATCGTCGGCACATACACGAATGATGAGATCCGGTCAGGCGGCGGCAATGACCGTATTACCACTGGGCTTGGCAATGACTATGTCGAAGGCGGAGACGGTTTAGACACGGTTGTCTACACGGGTAGTTTCTCGGATTACATTATTACCGAATCCGGCGGAACCCTGACGGTTGCCGGAAATGCGACCGGAACGGATACGCTGATTTCTATCGAAGTTTTGGAAATTGGCGGCGTGCAGTATTTTTACGGCCCGGGCGTTACCCAAGGCACGCCGGGAGATGATGCCTACGTTGGAACATCTGGCGCGGATATCTATTTCGGACTTGCCGGGAATGATAATATTGACGGGCGCGAAGGCGATGACCGGATCGACGGCGGCGCGGGCGATGATACGATTAACGGCTGGACGGGCGTGGATACGGCTGTCTATGCGGGCGTGCATACGGATTACATAATCTCGATTGATAATTCAGGCGTTGTCACGATTTCGAGCGCGGCGTCAGGCACAGATACGCTGACTTTTGTTGATATCATCGAGATTGGCGGCATTGCGTTCGGCACGGCCGCATCCGGGCCGAGCTTTTCAGCAGGCGCAGATCATTATATCGGCTCAAATGCAGCCGAGACATTCAACGCCCTTGGCGGCAATGATGTGCTGTACGGCCTAGGCGGTGATGACATCATCAATGCCGGAGACGGTGATGATTATATTATCGGCGGTGCGGGCGGGGATGACCTTGACGGCGGGGCAGGCATTGATACGGCAAGTTACGCAGACTCGTCCGTTGGCGTTGACGTTACTGCGGGCCGGTTTGGTTATTTCGGAACGGCAGAAGGCGATACTCTGACGGGGATCGAGAACCTTATTGGCTCTGATCATAATGATGTGCTTTACGGCGATGCGGGCGCGAACACTCTGAGCGGCGGTGCTGGCCGCGACGTGCTGCGCGGTAATGACGGTGATGATATTCTCAACGGCGGCGACGAGGTCGGCGCGGGCGATCTTCTCGAAGGCCATGCGGGCAATGATATTCTCAATGGCGGCGATGGTAATGACCAACTATTTGGCGGCACCGGCGCGGATCAGCTCTTTGGCGGCGCGGGCAGCGATATTCTCTATACTGAGGGCTCTGATACAGCCGTGTCCGGGGGCGCAGGCTATGATTATTTAATTGTGGCCAACAGCCTCGCAGGCGGAACGTGGACCGCGTCCGATATTGAAGAATGGTATGGTAATGCAGGGAATGAGATCTTCGATGCGAGCGGGTCGGCCGGGCGCGTGTTGATGGTGACGAATGAGGGTACAGATACGCTGATTGGCGGACTGGCCGATGACGTACTTTTGGCCGGAGCAGGTAATGACATTGTTATCGGCGGTCTTGGGAATGATACCCTGTTTGGCAATGCGGGCGCGGACGAGATTTACGGCGGGGCGGGCAGCGATATTATCCGCTTTGACGCGGATGATACGGTGGTGAACGGCGGGGCGGATTATGATTACGCTCTGGCTGAAGGTACAGATGCGGTGTTTTTATCGCTAACAAACGGGGCTATCGAGTTTGCTGTTGGTACCAACACTCATGATCAACTCTCGGGCGAGAATGCCTCATGGCATGTGACGATTTACGGCGGGGCTGGCAATGATACGATCTATGCTGGGAATGCGGGGTCTTACCTACGGGGAGACGCCGGACAAGATAGCCTCGTTGGCGGAGCGGGCGCAGATTATTTTGAAGGCGGCGCGGATGCGGACGTGATCTGGATGCTCAATAATGGCGGCATAGATTTTATGTATGACTTCCAGGACGGCACAGATTTTATCAATCTCTCGCTGATTACAGGCGTCTCCGGTTTTGGCGACATTACGGTGGATAGCAGCGCCGCAGCGAGCGGTTGGTTCTCTGTGGATTACGGCTCCGGCACATTGTGGCTGCAAGCAGGCGCTGGCGCGACCATTGACGCAAGTGACTTTATCTTTGCGGCCGCGTCAGGCCAAAACGAGGCCCCGCAAGGGCAAGAGGCTATGCCCGAGATGGTGGCAGCAGGCCAGGCCAACGCTCCGCTCCCGGAAGCCGTCGATCTGGATCAATTTATCTTTGACGATGCGGCGACCCCAGCCATTATGGACACGGGATTTGATCCGTTTGCGGATGCAGGCTTTGGCGAAGCGCAGGTCATAGACATGCTCACTACATTCGCGGACGAGGCGGGCTTTGCCATACAAGGCGATCCCGAACTGCCCGACATGTTCATCCATCCCGAAGATATCGGATATTTTGATTGGGGGTAGGGACTTGGCTTGAGGGGACTTAAGCCGAAAACTGCTCGCGCAATATTTTCTCGTCCAGTGCCTGATCCGGGTCAAATAACAGCGCGAGCGTGGTGTCCAAATCCTGCCGGACGGTGACGCGCGTTATGTTGCGGATTTCGTGATTGTCCGCTGTCGCGCTGATCGGGCGTTTGGCCGGGTCTAAATTATCAAAAACAACTTCGGCTTCGGCCTTAAGCAGCGCGCCGCGCCAACGCCGCGGGCGAAAGGCACTGATGGGTGTGAGCGCAAGGATTTCCGCGCCGAGCGGGATAACAGGGCCGTGCGCTGACAAATTATACGCCGTGGAGCCCGCAGGGGTCGCGACCAAAACGCCATCCGCAATGAGTTTTTCCAGCCTGGGCTTTTGATCCACTGTGATACGGATATGGGCGGCTTGCCGGGTTTGCCGAAACAAAGAGACCTCGTTGAACGCCAATTCTTCATGCGTACCGACCTCTGTCTCGGCTGTCATTTTCAGTGGGTGTATAATCGCAGGTTGCGCCAGGCCAATGCGCTGGCGAATATCCTCATCGCCATATTCGTTCATCAAAAACCCGATCGTGCCTTTGTTCATCCCGTAAATCGGTAGTCCGCGGCGAATAAGCGTCATGTAGCGCCGCAAAGTCTCCAGCATAAACCCATCACCGCCAAGGGCAACAATGACATCGGCCTCGGCAGCATCATGATTGCCGTACCTCGCAACCAACGACCGACAAGCAGCCTGTGCATCGGCCCGGCGGCTCGCCATGAAAGCAAGCTTGTCATATCGCTTTGATGTCGCGCTCACATAAGCCTCCTATTTTACACTCGCAATGTTGAGCAGCATGCCGCGATTGTAAACTGAATAATGGACGAAATGCATGGCGTTGGGGCGAACTTTAAGAGTTTGGTGGTAATTTCGGCCTATTCTGATGTGGATAAATCCGAAAAAATGTGGATTTCTCAGTCTTATGCTTAATTTATTCCTAAATTGGCATTGTATCCCATAAAATCCCATGGTATCCCATAATTGACCTGCTGGAGATAGGTCTCAGGGACAACACATGTTTTTATCAAGCGCCACACATAATCTGGACGCGAAAGGGCGGGTTTCCGTACCTTCCGAATTTCGCACCGAGATTGCTGGGAGTGCCTTTGACGGTATCATTGTGTGGCCAAGCTTTGATGGGGATTACCTGGAGGGCGGCGGCGTCAGTCTCTTGGAGGAATATCAGCGATCACTCGATAGGCTTGATTATTATGATGAGGGCCGCCTCGCTTTGCAGCAGGCAATATTTGGCGAGAGCCGTAGACTCGCGTTTGACGGCGGCGGGCGGGTGACGCTCCCTAAGGACTTGGCAGAATATGCAGGTCTGAACGGCAAGGTGCATTTTGTCGGCCTTGGCCGCCGGTTTGAAATTTGGAGTCCTGATGCTTATGCGGCGCGCGCGGCGGATGTGCGCCGGATTGCCCGTGAACATCGTAACCGGCTTAAGCCCGTTGCGGCCATGCCCTCCGGTGGTGAGGCATGAAGCATTATCCCGTCATGCTACCTGAAGTGATGAGCGCTCTCTCCCCGCAATCCGGCGAGGTGTATATTGACGGAACATTTGGGAATGGCGGTTATTCCGAAGCGTTTTTAACGGCAGCAGATTGCCGGGTGATTGGTCTTGACCGCGACCCGAATGTACTGCCGCGCGCCGAGGTTCTATCAAAACAGTATGGCGAGCGGTTTGAGTTGCGCCAGATACGGTTTTCCGAAATGGATAATTTAGGCGGTATTGAAGCCGTTGACGCGGTGATTTTGGATATTGGCGTCTCGTCAATGCAAATTGATCAGGCGGAGCGGGGGTTTTCTTTCATGCGCTCCGGGCCGCTCGATATGCGTATGGGCGGGGCCGGGCCAAGCGCGGCTGAGGTTGTCAATACGCTGGATCACGGCGACCTCATCCGGATTTTCAAAGTTTACGGCGAAGAGCGCCGCGCGCGCCGGGTTGCGGACTTTATCGTGCGGGCCCGCGAGGACGGGGGTATTGTGACGACGGAGGCCTTGGCGGTTCTCATAGAGAAGGCTTTGGGGCGGTCAGGGAAAATTCATCCGGCAACGCGTGTGTTCCAAGCCCTCAGAATTTTTGTGAATGATGAACTCGGCGAGCTTTATAACGGTTTGTGCGCCGCAGAACGTATTTTAAAGCCGGGCGGGCGGATGATTATTGTCTCTTTTCATTCGCTTGAAGACAGGATCGTCAAGCAGTTCCTGCGGCTGCGCTCCGAAGTGCCGTCTTCAGGCTCCCGGCATCAACCCGAGACGGGTCAGGGCGGGCCGGCTCTGAGTTTTCAGCCGCTAAGCCGCAGCGCAGTGAAGCCGTCAAAGACAGAAATATCGGAAAATGCGCGCTCGCGTTCGGCAAAATTACGCGCGGCTGTGCGGACGAACGCTCCGGCGTTTCCGGTGGGTGATGACGACCTGCTGGCCGGTATGCCGCGCCTTAGCGATTATCGGTGGGCGGCATGAGTTATTATCCCGGACAGGCGCGGACATCGCGGCATTTGACATGGGCGCTATTGTTCACGATCGGTATTGGCCTTACGGTTAGTCTTTATTACGTGAAAACGCGCGCTCAATCATCGAAAAATGAGGCGGCGCGGCTGGAGCGTGTTTTGGCTGAAGAGCAGGCTGCGCTGAATGTCCTGCGCGCTGAAATTGCCTATCTTGAAAGCCCGGACCGAGTTGGCGCATTAGCGCGGGCCGAGTTGGGTTTGGAGCGCACAAGCACGCAACAGGTTATGGTTGTGGGCGAGATTGAGCAGCGCTTTCCGTTGATCGCGCAGGCCCCGCAATGACGGGTAAAACGCACAGTCAGTCGCCGCTTATGGGCCGGCAAATGTTGGTCGCTGACAGTGAATTTGCGGCAGTATCCGAGGGCCGTATTCGTATTCGTATTGGTGCTTTTATTTTTCTGTTTGCTCTGCTTATTGCCGTATTGCGTCTTGCTGAGATTTCATTTTTGTCACCCAAATTCGTGCATGCATCCAGCGCCGTTTCCGAGACGCCGACGCGCGCTGATATTGTTGATCGGCGGGGCGAGGTTTTGGCGACCACGCTCGCGACATATGCGCTGTACGCAAAGCCGCGCTATATTTGGGATGCCGAAGAAACCGCTATAGCTTTGGCGCGGGCGCACCCTGATATTGAAAAGGCCGATATTGAAGAGCGTCTGTCGCGTAAAGCTGACCAAATTTTGCTTCAACGTGGATTAACGCCCAAAGAACGGCAGTCAATTTTTGCGCTCGGATTGCCGGGGCTTCTGTTTGAGGTCGAGCCGCAGCGTGTCTATCCGCAAGGGTCTTTGGCCGCGCATATAATCGGGTTTACAGATGTGGACATGAACGGGCTTGCCGGGTCCGAGCGGGCCTTTAATGATCGTCTATCAAAGGACAATGCTCCGCCCACCATGTTGTCGATTGACATGCGAGTACAAAATGCTGTGGCGGAAGAACTTGGGGCAGCCTTGAAGCATTTCAAAGCGAAGACCGGTGCCGGGGTCGTCTTGGACATCAAAACAGGCGAAATTATCGCTATGGCGTCTTTGCCGAATTTCGATCCAAATGTTCCAAGCGCAGCATTGCCTGAAAATCGCTTTAATCATGCCACGATGTCCACCTATGATCTGGGTTCAGTGTTCAAACCGATCACGATGGCCATGGTTCTGGAGGGAAACATTACGGATTTAACGGAGAAGTTTCCGGTGCAAAAACCAATTACTGTCCGCGATAAAGTCATTGATGATGACCATCCTAGCGCGGTCCCGCTCGCCATGCCCGAAATTTTAGCGGATAGCTCAAACCGGGGTACAGTGATGATGGCTATCCGTGCGGGCGGCGAGATGCAGCAGCAGTTCTTGCGAGAGTTGGGCCTGTTTGAGCGCGTCCCGATTGAGCTCAGCGAAAGCGCGAGTCCGCAGATTCAGAGCGAGTGGCAAGATATTACAACGGTTACAGTATCATACGGGCACGGCATTTCGGTTACGCCGCTCGCGTTAACGGTTGCGACTGCGGCTCTTCTGAACGGGGGCGAATATATTAAGCCAACGATATTAAAACGCGATGCCGCCAATCCGGCAGAGCGCCGCCGTGTCGTGTCGCCACAGACTTCTCAATCCATGCGGGATTTAATGCGGTATGTCTCGACCAATGGAACCGGCCGCAATGCCCGCGTGCGCGGATATGGCGTCATGGGTAAAACCGGGACAGCCGATAAGCCAAGCACGGACGGGTATGATGAAACACGGCTTGTCTCCTCATTCATTGCTGCATTCCCCTACGAAGACCCAGCCTATGCTGTTTTTATTACCTTTGATGAGCCCAAAGCGGTTCCGGGCACATTTGGATATGCAACGGCTGGATGGAATGCTGCGCCGACTGCCGGTAAAGTCATTGAACGTATTGCGCCCATGCTCGGCGTACCGCAGCGCCTCGATCCTGTCGCCTATAGCCCGTTTTCTGATACAGGAGCGCTCCCGTGAACCTGTCTGATCTCGCTGCGCCAATGGCGGCCCCGGATATTGAAATTACGGCCATCACAGCAGACAGCCGCGCTATAAAGCCAGGTATGCTGTTTGCCGCTTTGCCGGGTTTTTCTGCTGATGGGCGGGATTATATCGATAGCGCCATTGCTAACGGCGCGAGCGCTATATTGTCAACGCCGGGCCTTGAAGGCCTATCCGTGCCGTACATCGCTCATGAAAACCCTCGGCTGATCTATAGTCGTATTGCGGCCAGACTGTTTCCGGGTCAGCCGGAAACCCTTGTGGCGATGACCGGCACAAACGGGAAAAGCTCGACTGTCGATTTTCTGCGGCAAATTTGGGCCTATGCTGACCGTCCTGCGGCGTGTTTCGGTACGCTGGGCATTCAGTCACCCAGCGGGTATCAGCCGCTCACCCATACAACGCCCGATGCGGTAGCTTTGCATCAAACCCTATCCGCTCTGGCAAAGGACGGTGTCACCCATGTGGGTATGGAGGCTTCCAGTCACGGCCTAAAACAGTACCGACTCGACGGGGTAAACATCACCGCATCTGGATTTTCTAATCTGACACAGGATCATTTTGACTATCATCCGGATGCCGAGGATTATTTCCTGTCAAAAGCCCGTCTCTTTACCGAGTTAACGCCAGCGGACGCGCCTGTGGTTATCAATGTTAACGATCCTTACGGGCAGCGCCTTGCTAAAATGTGCAAAGCGCGCGGCCAAACAGTCATGCGTGTGGGCTGGACGGGCGAGGATATTCGTATTGCTCAGGTCATGCCGCGCGCGGCGAGCCAAGATTTGGAACTTATGGTTTTTGGCGCGCGCAGGAAAGTGAACCTTCCGCTTGCAGGAGAGTTTCAAACGCTCAATGCTGTTGCGGCTTTGGGGCTGGCGATAGTCACGGGTATAGAAGAAGATATTGCGCTGGAAGCGCTCTCGCATTTACGCGGCGTCGCGGGCCGTATGGAAGAAGCAGGCCGGACACAAGACGGCGCGCCGGTTTTTGTGGATTTCGCTCACACAGAAGACGGCCTTGATAAGCTTTTGCGCTCCGTCCGTCCGCATACGATGGGCCGGATTATCATCGTATTTGGATGCGGTGGTGACCGCGACCCGGATAAGCGCGCGAAAATGGGTGCGGCAGCGGCGCGTCTTGCCGATCATATGATCGTCACAGATGATAATCCGCGCACAGAAGATGCAGCCTCTATTCGACAGGCCGTTCTGGCTGGATGCCCGGACGCCGATGAAATCGGTGACCGTGCGGCGGCTATTCGTGCCGGAATTGATATGTTAGGCCCAGCCGACTGTTTGGTGATTGCGGGTAAAGGTCACGAGCAGGGACAGATTGTTGGCGATAGGGTCATCCCGTTTTCTGATGTAGAGCAGGTCAAACAGGCTCTTGCGGAGCGCAATCATGGGTAAGGTGCTTTGGACATCATCTGATGCAGCGGCCGCGACGGGCGGTAAGGCCGTGGGCGATTGGGCGGTGACAGGTTTGTCAATTGATACGCGCTCGCTTCAGCCGGGTGATCTATTCGTCCCGCTGAAAGACGTTCGTGATGGTCACGATTTTATTCCTCAAGCCCGCAGCGCAGGGGCGGGGGCTATTCTGTCTGAACGCGGCGGGGAGCCAGAGCCGTGCTTGATTGTTGAAGACACATTACAGGCGATGCGCGACCTTGCCGTTGCCGCGCGGGAGCGCTCCTCCGCCGTCCGGATTGCCGTGACGGGCAGTGTTGGGAAAACAAGCGTGAAAGAAGCTTTGGCGGTTATCTGCACTGCATCCGGTCATGCGCACAAGTCTCTGAAATCATTTAATAATCACTGGGGCGTTCCGCTCACGCTGGCGACAATGCCGATCGATACGGATTACGGCGTTTTTGAAATTGGGATGAACCATGCTGGCGAGCTTTCGGATCTGTCCCCATTAGCTGCGCCGCATATTGCTATCATTACAAAAATCGCGCCCGCGCATCTCGCGCATTTTGACAGCGTTGACGATATTGCCGCCGCTAAGGCGGAAATATTCGAGGGGCTACCGCCGGGCGGTACAGCTATTTTAAATGCGGATGATGCGTATTTCAGTTATTTATCGGGCCGAGCGAAGGCCAAAGGCGCGAAGATTTTGACTTTTGGCAGCGCTCAGGACGCGGATGTGCGTATTGATAACCCGGTCTCCGGTCCTGGATATGTCAGTGCCGATTTGACGGCGGGCAGCCAAACATTGGCCTTGCGGATGAATGTAGACGGCTTGCATTGGGTGTCCAACGCCGCTTGCGCGGTTGCGGGGGCATGGGCTGCGGGCATCGATTTTGAGCTAGCCGTCAAGGTGCTCAGTACGTTTGAAGCGCTCTCCGGACGCGGGGAGCGGATTGATCTGATGATAGACGGGAAGTCTGTTACCCTTATTGATGATAGCTATAACGCCAACCCGGTTTCTATGCGGGCAGGTATTGAGGCCTTGTCGAGCGCTAGCGGGCGCAAGTACGCGGTGCTTGGTGATATGCATGAGCTTGGCGCTGATGAATTGGCGATGCACGCCGCGCTTTCAGGGCCTTTACAGGCCGCGGATGTGTCGCGCGTGATCACTGTTGGCGAATGTATGCGGGCTTTGCGCGGCGCGCTCCCGCAGCCTATGCGCGGCGCATGGGCTGCAAATTGGCAAAGCGCATTGACAGCACTGCTGGGTGATATACGGGACGGCGATACGGTTCTCATAAAGGGCTCTAACGCTGCTGGCCTGTCAAACCTTGTGACCGCGCTTAAAAACACACAGAAAGGGGACGATCATGCTGTATGAATGGCTTGCGCCCTACGCCGATGACTTTCAGATATTTAATCTGTTTAATTATATTACCTTCCGTACGGGCGGAGCTTTGATGACGTCGATGCTGATCGCCTTTATTTTAGGGCCGCGTATGATTACGATGCTCCGCGCGAAGCAAGGTAAGGGTCAGCCCATTCGTGAAGACGGGCCGGAAGGCCATATCATCAAAAAAGCCGGTACGCCGACTATGGGCGGGTTGCTGATTTTGATTTCTGTTGTGATTTCGACCCTGCTATGGGGGAACCTGCACAGCCCGTTCCTATGGACGGTATTTATGGTCACGGTCGGCTTTGGATGCATTGGCTTTTATGATGATTATCTCAAAGTTTCCCGACAAAATCCGCGCGGATTTAGCGGTAAAATCAAACTTATGTTGGAGTTTGGAATTGCGGCCATTGCCTGTTATATTTTGACGCTTTCTTTTGCACCGGAGCCAGCCGGTTTTGCGACCGGGCTTGCGATCCCGATGCTCAAAAACACATGGATTAACCTCGGTATATTCTACATCCCGTTTGGCTGCCTTGTCATTGTCGGCGCATCGAATGCTGTCAATTTAACGGACGGTCTTGATGGCCTCGCGATTGTTCCGGTGATGATTGCCTGTATGAGCTTTGCGTTTATTGCCTATCTTGTTGGGAACTTTAATTTTGCTGAATATCTCGGAGTTCCCTTTGTACGCGGCGGAGCGGAGGTTACGATTTTTCTCGGTGCTATAGTTGGCGCGGGATTGGGTTTTCTCTGGTATAACGCACCTCCCGCAATGGTCTTTATGGGCGATACAGGCTCACTTGCGCTCGGCGGAGCGCTCGGCAGCGCAGCGGTCGCCATTAAACACGAAATCGTTCTGGCGATTATCGGCGGACTGTTTGTGTTGGAGGCTGTGTCGGTGATTGTTCAAGTCACATCCTATAAACTCACAGGAAAGCGCGTGTTCCGCATGGCGCCAATACATCACCATTTTGAAAAGCTCGGCTGGGCCGAGCCCACCATCGTTATTCGTTTCTGGATTATTGCCATCATTTTGGCACTCATCGGATTATCTACACTCAAACTGCGGTAAGATTATGATCAAGGCTGGGACATTCAAGGGTAAACATGTAGCGGTATTCGGCTTAGGCCGAACCGGCATCACGGCGGCGCTTTCGCTTAAGGCTGGTGGTGCACATGTTTACGCATGGGATGACAATGCCCAGACCCGGGAGACGGCGGCCACCCAGGGCGTGAGCATCAAAGATCTGACACTCGCAGATTGGAGCCAGTTTGACAGCTTTGTCCTCTCCCCCGGCGTGCCTGATGAACTCCCGACCCCCCATTGGTCAGCCTTAAAAGCACGCGATGCGGGTATTGAAATTATTTGCGACATTGAAATATTTGCCCGAGAAGTCATGGGCCGCGCGCCGGAAAACCGCCCTGTGATTATCGCGATCACTGGCACAAATGGCAAATCCACAACAACGTCTCTGATCGGGCATATATTATCGGAATGCGGGAAAGACGCGCAAATTGGCGGCAATATCGGACGCGGCGTTCTTGACCTTGAGAACATGCATGCAGGGACATATTATGTCTTGGAACTCTCGTCTTATCAACTTGAGCGCACACAGTCTTTGCGCGCGAATGCAGCCGTCTTCCTCAATCTCTCACCGGATCATTTAGATCGCCACGGCGATATGCAGCACTATGAGGCGGCCAAGCGCCGGATATTTAACAACCAAACTTCTGAGGATGCCATCGTCATTGGTGTGGATGATGATAATGGGCGGCGTATCTGTACGGAATTGACTGCACGAAACGGCCGGCGAATTATCCCTATTTCTGGACGCAAGTCTCTCGGGCGCGGCGTGTGCGTCATCAAAGGCAAACTGTACTCTGCGCTTGGGAGAAAAGTTGAAGATGTCGCCGATCTTGGGCATGCCCGCGCGCTGGAAGGTCAGCATAACGGGCAGAACGCGGCAGCGGCATTTGCGGCTGTGCAATCCCTTGGCATTGATCCGGCGGCCATCGGGCAAGCGATTCTAAGCTTTCCAGGCCTTGTGCACAGAATGGAGTCGGTCGGGAATATGGGTACGGTTCGGTTTGTCAATGACAGCAAGGCAACCAACGCAGACGCGGCTGCTCAGGCGCTTAAATCTTATAAAAATATCTATTGGATCGCTGGCGGCCTCGCTAAGGCTGACGGGATCGCCTCGCTTGAGCCGCAATTTCCCAATATTTCAAAAGCCTATCTCATTGGAGAAGCGGCTCCGGCATTTCACAAGACCCTGACCCATGCCGGTGTTGCCCATAAAATATCCGGCAGTTTGGAGTTAGCTGTGATGTGCGCCGTTAGGGACGCGCTGAATGCGCGCCATGATAATCCGGTGATTTTATTATCGCCCGCCTGTGCCAGCTTTGATCAATTCAAGAGTTTTGAGGCGCGCGGCGATGCGTTCCGAAATCAGGCTTTGCAGCTTATTGATATTTATGAGCGCGAAAAAGTTGAGCATAGCTTGCAAGGCACCGCCGCATGATCGCGGCGGCGATGAAGTCTGGCCGTGCGAACCGTTCGCCAATTCTGGAATGGTGGCGTAGTGTTGATCATATCACGCTGGCATTTTTTCTCTGTCTTATCGGTATCGGCATTATCCTGTCTATGGCGGCCTCGCCTGCGGCTGCGGTGCGCTACCGCGTGAGCGACCCGTTCCATTTTATGTACCGTCATTCCGTTTTTGCTGTGCTTGGTATTATCGGCGCGTTTGTCTTGTCATTGATGAGCCCGCAAAACGCTCGGCGTATCGGCGTGCTGACATTGCTGGGCGCAATTGGCCTTATGGTTTTTGTCGCTTTTCATGGCTTTGAGGTTAAAGGCTCTACTCGGTGGCTTAAAATAGGCCCGTTTTCTTTACAGCCCTCTGAATTTGCCAAGCCGGCCTTTATTGTTTTCGCTGCGTGGATGTTCGCTGTCGGCAAGCGCGATCCCAATGTTCCGTCAGTTATAATTGTGTTTTCTGCTTATATTTTACTGATATGTTTGTTGATCCAGCAGCCTGATTTTGGACAATCTTTTTTGCTGACGCTGTGTTTTGCCGCTGTGTTTTTCTTTGCAGGTTTGTCGCTTGGATGGATGCTGTGTTTGATGGGGCTTACATTGTTTGGCGCTGTCGGAGCTTATATGGCTTTGCCGCACGTTCAGTCCCGGGTCGACCGATTCTTAAGTCCTGGTGATGATAGTTACCAAACAGAGCGCGCGCTCGAAGCTATCAGCAATGGCGGATTTTTTGGACGCGGCCCGGGTGAGGGCGATGTAAAGTTTTCCCTGCCTGATGGGCACACAGATTTTATTTTTGCTGTAACGGTTGAAGAGTTCGGATTTTTGATTTCTATATTCCTGATTGTTTTACTGGCGGGCTTTGTTATTCGCAGTTTTCGCAACGCTTTAAAACTCAAAGACTATTTCTGCCAATTGGCGGTTGCGGGCCTTGCGACGATGATCGGTATGCAAACAGTGATCAATCTTTATGTAAACCTAAATATGGCCCCGCCCAAAGGTATGACGCTGCCCTTCATTTCTTATGGCGGCTCGTCTATGTTGGCCTTGTGTTTTGCCGCAGGGCTTATTCTCGCCTTTACCCGCCGTAGGCCCGGTGCCTACGGTTTCGGGGATTGACGAACGTGCCGCGCCTCTTAATTGCCGCTGGGGGAACCGGCGGGCATATGTTCCCGGCGCAAGCCTTGGCGGAAATCCTGAAAGCTGACGGCTGGGACATTGCGATGATCACGGACGCGCGGGGGCGCAAACATACCTCCCGGATCCCTACCGACCCGATTATTGATGTTGAAGCCGCCACGATTTCGCCCAAGAAGCCCGTTGGTGCATTTATTGGCGCAATGAAATTGATGAAGGGCGCAAGGCAAGCTAAAAAGTTTATGCGGGTTTGGCGGCCTGATGTGGTGATTGGGTTTGGCGGTTATCCGGCGTTCCCGGCTATGCGCTCGGCGCAAGCGCTCAAAATACCGACGCTCCTGCATGAGCAAAATGCTGTGCTTGGCCGCGTTAACCGCGTGTTCACGGACAAGGCCAAATATGTGGCCTCGGGGTTTGAGGAGCTATCCCGTCTCCCGGAAAATGCCCATCATATTTGCACTGGCAATCCACTTCGGGCACAGATTAAGGAGGCGATCCCGCCCTATTATGAGCGCCCGCAAAAGACTATCCACCTGTTGATTGTAGGCGGCAGTCTCGGCGCGCGGCTTATCAGCGAAACCATGCCTAAAGCCATCGCTTTATTAGCCCCTGAGCTCAAAAGCCGTTTGTGCGTGGTGCAGCAAACCCGCGCGGAATGTTTGGACGCAGCGCGTCTGGCCTACGCCGAAGCGGGCGTTTCGGCCACATGCGAAACATTTTTCACGGATATTGAAAACCATCTCGCCCGCGCGCATTTTATTGTCGCCAGAGCTGGCGCATCATCAGTGTCTGAAATTGCCGCCATGGGCAAGCCGTCTTTGTTTGTGCCGCTTAAAATTGCCATGGATGATCACCAGACAGCCAATGCCATGACGCTGAAAAGCCTTGGTGCTGCCGATATTTTGCCTGAATCAGAGTTTACCCCGGAGGGTGTAAAAACTATTCTGGAGGCGCGATTAAATGATGACCACTGGCTTGAAACTGCCGCCACGGCTGCTAAAAGCGCCGCGCTGCCAGATGCGGCCGAGGCGCTCGCAAAATTGGTGCGCTCCGTTCTCTAACCGTCTTGAAAGTCTGACCATGCCCCATTCTGATAGCCAATCCGTAACGCAGGCCGCAAGCGGAATGGCAACCAAAGTGCCTTTTGACATGGGGCCGATCCATTTTGTCGGTATTGGCGGGATTGGTATGAGCGGGATTGCCGAGGTTATGATCAATTTGGGCTATGAGGTGCAAGGATCGGACATGCGCGAAAACCCGAATGTAACGCGGCTTCGGCGTCTTGGGGCCGAGATTTTTATCGGCCAAAAGGCAGAGCAGGTTCACGGCGCAGGCGCGATTGTTATGTCGTCGGCGATCAAGCCTGATAATCCTGAGCTTGTAGAAGCCCGCGCGCGGTCTATTCCTGTGGTGCGCCGGGCTGAAATGCTCGCCGAGCTGATGCGCCTGAAATGGGCTGTGGCCGTTGGCGGCACGCACGGTAAAACGACCACAACGACTATGATTGCGGCGCTGCTGGAAGGCGGCGGGCTTGACCCGACCGTGATCAATGGCGGCATCATCAATGCCTATGGTTCCAATGCCAAGCTGGGTCTGGGTGACTGGATGGTTGTCGAGGCTGACGAGTCGGATGGTTCGTTCCTGAAATTATTTCCGACCGTTGCCGTTGTGACTAATATTGATCCTGAACACATGGAACATTACGGTGCGTTTGAGAGCCTGCGCGCTGCGTTTGATACATTTGTTGAAAATCTGCCATTTTACGGTTTTGGCGTGTTGTGCATAGATCACCCCGAGGTTCAGGCTTTGGTGAGCCGGATTTCTGACCGCCGGGTGATTACATATGGCTTTAATCCGCAAGCTGATGTCCGCGCGGAAAATTTACAGCTTGATAGTGACGGCTCAAGATTTGATGTGGTTTTCCGCAGTATAGAAGGCCCGCAGGAGCGGTGGAAAAATCTGTTTTTGCCTATGGCCGGAAAGCACAATACGCAGAATGTCTTGTCAGCCATTGCTGTGGCGCGTGAGCTTGGCCTGACAGAAGACCAAGTGCGCTCTGGCCTTGATAGTTTTGGCGGTGTCAAGCGCCGCTTTACCCATGTCGGAAAATGGAACGGCGTCACTATTATTGATGATTATGGCCATCACCCGGTTGAAATTGCAGCGGTGCTTCAGGCGGCCCGGCAAGTCAGCAAAGGCAAGGTTCACGCGGTTGTGCAGCCGCACAGATATTCGCGTCTTGCTGATTTATTCGAAGAATTTTGCACCTGCTTTAATGATGCTGAGCATGTGTATGTCGCGGATGTGTATGCGGCGGGCGAAGCGCCGCTGGACGGAATTAACGGCCCGGCGCTCGCCGACGGGCTAATCGCGCACGGACACCGTATGGCCGTTTCCATCACCCAAGATACGCTCGCAAAAACGCTAAAGCCAAATCTTGAAGAGGGCGATTTGATTGTCTGTCTCGGCGCGGGGGATATTACCTATTGGGCCGCCTCGCTGGCTGAAGACCTTGAGGCGGCATAATATGGCCTTGATTGACAGGCTCCCGTCTATTCGCGGTAAATTGTCAAAAGACGTACCGCTCGCGCCCTATACGTGGCTACGTGTGGGCGGGCCTGCGGAAGTCTTGTTTATGCCAAAAGATGAGGCTGACCTCGCGCATTTCCTATCCAGCACGCCGCCTGATATTCCGGTTCAGGTCTTGGGCGTTGCGTCTAATACGCTTGTCAGGGATGGCGGGGTGCCGGGCGTGACAATCCGGCTTGGCCCCGCTTTTGCCAAGATCATCTGTGAGGGCACAACAGTCAAAGCAGGCGCGGCGGCGCTGGACAATAAAGCTGCGCGCGAAGCGGCGAAGGCGGGGATTGCCGGTTTGGAGTTTTACGCTGGGATACCCGGAACCATTGGCGGCGCGCTGCGCATGAATGCCGGGTGTTACGGCGGCGAGACAAAGGATGTCTTAAAGTCCGCAGTGGCACTCGACCGCACGGGCCGTCGGCAAATTATGCCGCTCTCCGAGATGAGGTACGCCTACCGTCATTGCGGCGCGCCGAAAGGTTTGATTTTCGTCGAAGCCGAGTTTGAAGGCCGGAGAGATACTCGCGAAGCCATACAAGCCCGCATGGACGCCATTACCGCCCGGCGCGAAGAGAGTCAGCCGATCCGGGAAAAAACCGGCGGCTCGACGTTTAAAAACCCGGATAATATTCAGTC
>CAYGRF010000049.1:0-18225 GCA_964352275.1 uncultured Caulobacterales bacterium | reverse complement strand
GTTTCTTTGGCGTCGCGGCAACGATAGGCTACGTGGTGAAAGCCGTCTATATTCGGAATTTGCGTCATAAAACCTCCATTGATATAGTTGTTGCACAAACCAGTTGTTTATGCAACGATTATTCATGACTTTTAACTTGAACATTTTTACGCCGTTCCGCCTATCGCGTCTGGCCAATCATATGAGCCGGGATCTCGCATTCCTCTATGAAAAACAATACCTTATCAGCCGGACGCAGTGGCGCATTATGGCGGTGCTGTCCAGCGGCGAACATACAGCACAAGCCATTGCTGATAAAACGGTGATGGATAAGAGCGTGATTAGCCGCGCTGTGAAGGAATTAATTGCGAGACAATTTGTTCGGCGGATTGCCTCGCAAACCGATGGCCGGGCAGCGCCTTTGCAGCTCACAGCAAACGGTCACAGGATTGCCAATGAAATCGGACGGCTCGTTCTAGCCGCCGAAGAAGAGTTTCTGGCTGAGTTGACGGCCAGCGAGAAGGAACAGCTTGACCATATACTGCGCACATTGCAAAGACGCTGGCATGACGACATATAATCACGAACAGACATTAAATGCTGCGCTGATGGCTCTGCAAAATGGCGATCTCGGCGCAGCCGAGCGCTTCTCGCGCCTCGCGGTTGAGAATAAACCTGATGATGCTGAGGGATGGTCGGTTCTGGGGTTAGCGCTTGGCGATGATGAAGGTATAGCCGCTTTGCAAAAAGCGGTGGATATGGAACCCAGTGAGCCGCGCTGGCTATTGCATTTGGGTGCGGGCCTCATGGCGCGCTCTGATTTTGCTAGTGCAGAAGCCGCCTATGCCAAAGCCGCGCAGGCCACGCGGGGACATCCGGAATCGATGACGGCTTGGGGGAATAGTTTGATGGCTCTGTCAAGGCCGGGGGACGCGGCGCAAGTTTATAGCCAAGCACTCAAGGCTCGCCCGACATCCGAGCTTTGGATAAAATTTGGCGACGCTCTAACAGGTGCAAATGATACGATCGGCGCTGCCGAAGCCTATGAAAAAGCGCATACGGATGACTCCCGTCCGCCTGCCATGAGTGCAAAGCTTGCTGATATCCATATTATGCTCAATCAATATAACCATGCGGAGCGCTTTAATGATGCTGTGCTTAAAGGATTGCCCAATGATGCGGATGCGGGCCTTCGCGCTGCGAACTTAAAGCGCTGGGCAGGGGATCATGAGGCAGCCAAGGCGATACAGCGTCAGTTTTTAGAGACAAACCCGGCTGACTCCGGGCTTTTGGCCGCCATGCTGGATGACCGTGAAGCGGATTGCGTTGATGCGGCGAAGGCCATAGCCGCTGACGAAAGCCACAGTATTACAGGTCGCCGCCGCGTGTGTTTTGCCTTAGCCCGTCATTTTGACAGAGAGAAAAATGAAGCGAAAGCCTGGGATTACGCGGTGCAGGCCAATAATTTGTATGATGACGGCCTTATATATGACGGCGGTTCGGCGTACCGCACGCAGCTCTCCCAAGCCATAGCCGACTATAGTGCTATGCCGGATCCGCAAGCTCTGCCGCAAAAAATGATCTATGTCATGGGCCCGCCGCGATGCGGTGGATCGCTTTTGCAAACCATATTGGCGCAGACAAGCGGCGCTGTATCGGTCGGAGAACGCGGCGCGCTGTTAAGTTGGCTCATCCCGGCTTTGGGTAAAACCGAAACACTGACCGCGCAAGCACATCAGCTTGCGCAAGCGGATATTGCGGGTATGAAACGCGCGGCTGGAGACGGCGATATGTATATCGATAAAACATCGCCGCATATTCTGATCGCAGGATTGCTTGCGAAAATTCACAGCGGCGCGCAATTCGTTGTTCCTCGCCGGGATGCCGGCGATATGGCGGTTTCGATGTTTTTCCATGATTTTCCGGGTAATTTTCTCTATACGCGGTCAATTGCGGGCATTGCGGATTATTTGGCCCTTCAAGACAAAGCGGCGCAAGCATGGCGCGATGCTGGCCTCACTATCATTGATCATGACCATGATAGCTTTGTCCAAGACCCGGGCGTGCACGGCGAGTCTCTGTTTAAAGCATTAGGGCTCCCATGGGTGCCAGAAGTGCTTGAAACCGGCGGTTCTAACTCCGTTGTGCGGACATTTTCATCGCGGCAAGTCAGAGACGGCGTGAGCAAAGCCTATCAAGGCCGGGGCGAGCGTTACGCTGACTATCTGGCGAAAGCCGGGTTTAACCGCGAATAAGGCTGGACTTTTCCCGCGTATCGCCTACATCGGGCGCGAATTTATAGCGCGGCTGTGCAGACAGGTTTTCCAGCGGCGCGGACAGACATAGGCAAGCATCCATCATGACCCAATCTATTGAAACGCTGCGTAACGTGGCGATCGTCGCTCACGTTGACCACGGTAAAACAACCCTTGTTGATAAGCTTTTACGTCAATCCGGAACGCTCGATGAGCGCGGAGAGCGCGAAGAACGCGTGATGGACAGTAATGACATCGAAAAAGAGCGCGGAATTACAATTTTGGCGAAAAACACCGCTATTCGCTGGACCGACCCGGAAGCGAAGGAATGGCGTATCAATATCGTCGACACGCCCGGACACGCGGATTTCGGCGGCGAAGTGGAGCGCGTGCTCTCTATGGTCGATTCTGTGGTTTTGCTTGTGGACGCCGTTGAAGGCCCCATGCCGCAGACAACTTTTGTGACCCGTAAGGCACTAGCTCAAGGGCTTAAGCCGATTGTTGTTATCAATAAAGTTGACCGTATAGGTGCACGCCCGGATTGGGTGGTTGATCAGACGTTTGATTTGTTTGACCGTCTCGGCGCGACTGATGAGCAGCTTGATTTCCCGGTTGTTTTTGCATCCGCGATTAACGGCTGGGCCTCTGATGAGGCGGGCGATGTCGGCACAGATATGACGCCGCTTTTCAAAGCGATTGTCACTCATGCGCCGGTGCCTGATGTTGACCCGAACGCTCCGTTCCAGCTCCAAGTCTCGGCGCTTGATTATAATGCCTATAAGGGCGTGATTGGCATTGGCCGCGTTCTGCGCGGGGTAATGAAAAAAAATATGCAGGTTATAGTGGCTAGTCCTGACGGCACGCAGCGCAAAGCCAAAGTTTTGCAGCCTATGGGCTTTATGGGCCTAGAGCGCACAGACATGGACGAGGTTCAAGCCGGTGATATTGTAGCGTTTACCGGTATTGATAAGCTCGGTATTTCCGACATGATTTGCGATCCTGACCATGTTGATATGTTACCGCCGCTCTCTGTAGATGAGCCGACAATCTCTATGACCTTCCAAGTCAATGACAGCCCGTTTGCCGGCCGCGAGGGGAAATATGTTACATCCCGTAATATCAAAGACCGGCTCGACCGCGAGCTGATTCACAATGTGGCGCTGCGCGTCGAGCAGCTTGAAGATGCGGATAAATTCCGGGTCTCCGGACGCGGGGAGTTGCATTTGTCGATTTTGATCGAAAATATGCGCCGCGAAGGATATGAACTGGCTATTTCGCGTCCACAGGTCATCAATAAAGAGATTGACGGCGTATTGTGTGAGCCTTGGGAGCAATTGACCGTCGATGTGGAGATGGATCATCAAGGCTCAATCATGGAAAAACTCGGCGAGCGCAAAGGGAATTTGAAAGACATGGTGCCGGACGGGCAGGGACGTGTGCGTCTTGACTATGAAATTCCTACACGCGGACTGATTGGGTTTCGCTCTGAATTTATGACGTTGACATCGGGCACCGGACTTTTATATCACAATTTTGATCGTTACGGGCCGCGCACAAAAGCGGGCATTGGCCGCCGCCAAAAAGGCGTTCTGATCTCTAATGCTATGGGCAAGGCTGCGGGATTCGCACTTTGGAACCTACAGGAGCGTGCCAAAATGTTTATCGGACATGCGGCTGAAGTTTATGAAGGCATGGTTATTGCGATTCACGCGCGGGAAAACGACCTCGTCGTTAATGCGCTCAAGGGTAAGCAGCTCACCAATGTGCGGGCTTCCGGCACTGATGAAGCGGTTGTTCTCACAACGCCGATCCCGGTAACGCTGGAATATGCGCTCGAATTTATCAATGATGATGAATTGGTCGAAGTCACGCCAGAGAGCATACGCATTCGCAAGCGTTTCCTCTTAGAGCATGAGCGCAAAAAAGAGAGCCGCCGCAAAGACGCAATGGACGCTCAAGCGTAAGTAAAATGCAGCCCGGTAAACCGGGCTGCTAAAGCTTTACTTTATGGTGTAAACTACGCCGATACGGGTGATGGTATCGGTGTTTTCAAATCCTACCGGGACATCTGTGTGATGATCGATGCGGAATGACGCTCGCGCGGCAAGATTGCCCATAAGCTGCGCTGTAATACCCGTTTCATTCCAGATATAAGTATCGCTCTTGGCGTATGTGATTTCGGTATCATTATAGAGCGAGACGTTTTCGTTGAACGCATAATCAAAATCCGAAAACCCGCGCAGCGCAAGTTCATTTTGGCGCTCGCTTGCGGCTCCGCCGGGCGTGCCTGCGGCTAGGCGGACTTTTTGTGAACGGTAACCGACGCCGCCCTCAAGGTTCCAGCTTACGGGGTCAGGCAAAACAGCTTTGTAACCAAGACCTGTCCCGAGGAAATATCCGTCCTTATAGGCACCGAAATCATCCTGAAAATAGTTACCGTTACCATACACATAAAGACGATCGTTAACGTCGCGGTCAAGCTGATAGCCCAGCGCCCAATCTTTTTTGTTTTTGGTGCCGCTCACTTTGCCGTAATCGGCGTTTGCATTGAATTTATGACGCCATTTTTCGGTTTGTTTTTCAAGTTTAAGACCGAGGCCCGCATCCGTGGTTTCCGTATTACCGGTCGTTTGAGAGCCCGAGAGAGAGGCTTCGCCGGTCCAGCCATTATCATCGGCAACAGCAGTGATCGAAAAGGCAGCCATCATAGCAGCCGCCAAAGAGAGTTTTTTTAACATGAGTTATACCTTTCACGCAGAATTAAATATGCGCGGCGCGTATAGGATTTTATGGTGTATGAAAGATGAACGGCCCCTAAGAAATTTGGGTCTTAGAATGCACCGACGGTGATGTCCCGGTAAACCCGGTTGGTCGCAACATTGCCGTTCATTCGGGCACGGTATACCTGCATGTTTTCAATCACGCGCTGAACATAATTACGGGTTTCCGAGAACGGGATCGACTCGAGCCAATCGACAGGGTCGATCTCGCCTTTACGCGGATCACCATAATCGCGCGTCCATTGCCGTACGCGGTTCGGCCCTGCATTATAAGCAACAGCCGCCATAATATATGAACCGTCATAATCGCTCAGAAGGTCATGCAAATGCAGCGCGCCTAAAGTGGCACTATAATTGACATCCTCGGTCATGCGAGCCCGGCTATAGGGAATATTGTGCCTTCGGGCGGTTGCATGGGCCGTAGCATTGATCATTTGCATGAGGCCATAGGCGCGGGCGTGGCTGACTGCCTTATAGTTAAATTCGCTTTCTTGGCGGGCAATAGCCAAAACAAAGGCTTTATCGAATTTATTGGGCAGGGACATGATCGCTTCGGGCATGGGATAGCCGGATTCAGTTAGCATGGTCTGGAAACGAGAGGCTTGTTTTGCCGCCCGCAAGGACGGTTTCATATACCCATATTTTTTTGCAATACCTGCAAGCAAGGTTAAGTGCTCTAGCGACTCCAACTCGTCGTCCATATGGAACGCAAATTGTGTGAAGTAGCGTTCTTCCTGAGATTCGCCCAATATATGCATGGCGCGAATGCGTGGATCAGCTTCAAAACTCGCTTGGAGATAAGTTGGATTGGTTTCATGGGGCAGGGACACAATGCCGTTTGAACCCAATTTCTCTCCCGCAAGAAAGCCATAAAATGTATTGGAAAATTTTGCCGCATCTGCGTAGTAAAGCGCAGCTTCGGGACTGCCCATCGCGTCATGCGTTCGCCCCAGCCAATAATTGGCCCGGCTCACAGATACTGGGAAACCCACGCCGTCTTTCAAGGTTTGGAAGTGCTGCATCGCAATCCCGGGTTGGTTGAGTTGTGTCAACGCAAGCCAGCCGCCGAGAAACTCCGCACTTGCAAACCCGGAACCATCCCGCATGCCATGATTGAGTGTTAATGCGTAAGCATCATTAAACCGTTTTTCTTTGATGGCCCAATATGTCAGGATTTTCTTCTCGCGCCATAATCGATCTTTTCCGGTCTCAGAAACTGGCGGGCGCGGCACGGCCAAGAGCATCGGTAGGGCATCCTCGTTGGTTTGCTTTCTCCTCCGCCAGCGGGCGCGCTCATAGAGCAACCCAGGATCGTTTTGTAATTGCGTGGGCACGCGCGCAATGGCTGCGTCCATACCGGAACGGTTACCCGCAACCTTCATGCGGGCAATCATCAGAGCTCGGTGCTCCGACGGCATAAGGGATAACAGGCCTTCAACTTTATCAAAATGCGAGCGTCCTTGCCAAATCAAATGGTCAGCCCGCGCAACATGATCGTTTGGTGTCAAGCGGTCTTTAAATTCACGGTAAAGCTCTTGTTGACGGCTTCGGGTCAGTTTTGATTCGCGCCATGCAAGCCGCAGCCATTTATCGCCTTTGAGCGGATCGCCAATTTTGTAATAGGCACGGGCAAGTGCAGCGCGGCCTTCGCCTGAAACGGGTTGGCGGCCCTGAAACCAAGCGAGCGTCTTTTGCGCCGACATATTTGTATCCAGCACCATGCTCTCACCTTTGGCGGAGAGGCCCGTCATCAAAGGCCAATCGCCAAGGTTTTGCACCATATAGGTCATTTGCGGTAGGCTCACACGCGGATCGCGCGCCGCTGTGACCCAGTTGAGTACGTCAATTGCAGCTTTATCGTCGATATGGCTTTGAATACGCCTGACTTTATCCCAATCCTTGTCATTCGCAGCGCTCATACCAGAACGGAACCATTTGGCGTCTTTGTCGCTCAGATGTTGAGATGTGTTGATAGGTGTTGGTTTAAGGCGCGGTGCGGGTACTGACGCCATAACAGGTGTTGCCAATAGTCCAAATACAGCCACAATTGTGAGAGAAAACGCAGAGCACAAACGTGTTATAGGCGCAGAAATCATGGTGTAGGTTATTCCCTGTCTTGCGTCTTGTATGAGAAGACCGCTATGAGGTTTGAAGTGTATGGATTATTATGACTACAATCCCTACCATAATGCAAACGTCATGCCCATTATGTGAAAGAATAAAATGATTAAAGGATCGATCACGGCTTTGGTTACGCCTTTTAAGGACGGGGCCATTGATGAATCCGCTTTTCAGTCGTTTATTGAATGGCAAATCAGTTCAGGCACGCACGGCCTTGTGCCCTGCGGGACAACCGGAGAATCAGCCACATTAAGCGACGCAGAGCACCGCCGTGTTATTGCGTTATGTGTTGAAGCGGCTGCGGGCCGCGTGCCGGTTATTGCCGGGGCGGGGTCGAATGAAACCCGGGTCTCTGTTGCTTATGCCCAGCATGCCAAAGATCTCGGCGCGGACGCGGCGCTTGTGGTGACGCCTTATTATAATAAACCCAGTCAGGAAGGCATTTTCCAGCATTTCAAAGCCATATCGGACGCGGTCGATATTCCCATCATTGTCTATAATATTCCGGGGCGCAGCGTTGTTGATATTACGAATGATACAATGGAGCGATTGTCAAAACTTCCCGCCGTCATTGGGTGCAAGGATGCAACGGCTGATATAAGCCGCGTCACGGCTCTAATCGATCGCTGCGGAGGCAATTTTATCCAGCTTTCCGGTGATGACGGAACCTCTTTGGGGCATGCCGTACATGGCGGCCACGGGGCTATATCAGTTGGGTCGAATGTTGCGCCCGCTCAATATGCGGCCTTTCACGAGGCCTGTCTCGCCCAAGATTTTGTTGCAGCGAGAGCTTTGCATAAAAAGCTTGACCGGCTTCACAAAGACTTATTTCTCGACCCAAGCCCGGCTCCGGCAAAATATGCGCTGTCCTTGATGAGCAAAATGCATCCGGGCGTTCGCCTTCCGATTACCCCCTGCCGCGAGAGTACAAAGGATATTGTACGCGCGGCGATGAAACGCGCCGGAGTAGAGTTTTAAGCATGGCGAATAAACCAACATCATTAGGCAAGGCCATTGCGGAGAACCGCCGCGCGCGCTTTGATTTTACCATTGAGGACACATTCGAGGCCGGGATTATGCTCCTGGGCACAGAGGTCAAAGCTCTGCGGGAAGGCCGCGCAAACATTGCTGAGAGCTACGCGTCGGTAGAAGGCAATGAAGTGTTTCTGATTAACGCCAATATTCCGATTTACGCACCCGCCAGCCAGTTCAATCATGAGCCAAAGCGGCACCGAAAACTGCTGTTAAAACGCAAAGAAATCAATAGGCTGCTGGGTGAAACGCAGAGAAAGGGGCGCACAATTGTGCCCCTTAAACTCTATATCAATGATAAAGGTTTGGTCAAAATCCTCATCGGAATCGGCACCGGTAAACGTAACATTGATAAGCGCGAAACACAAAAGAACCGCGACTGGCAGAAGCAAAAATCAAGATTATTGCGCGACCGCGGCTAAAAAATTGCCATAAAAAAACCCGGTTTGGATACATCCAGACCGGGCTTTCTTGAGCGGACCTCTATCAAGCCTTAACGGCCTCCGGGTCCGCCTCCTCCCCCTGGAACGTCCTGTTGGTTGTTCCCGATTCTATCCGTTGGCAGGCGGCCAATCGTTCCAAATACCTGCTCGAGAACAGACAGTTCCCGGCCGCGTGTTGGAGTCTTGCGGTCAACATAATTTACAAATTGTCCGTCTTCAATACCGTATTCCGCGACTTTGCTGACTTGTCCGTCCGCGTTAAATGAAACCGCCGTAATGGTGCGTTCCTCAATAAGAGGGCGCAGATAGGCAAAGCGCTGCCGTACAGCAGTCATGTAATACCACGTATCCGTTTCCAGTTCTTCGTCAAACGTGCCTTTGACAGATGGATTGCCCAAGCGGGCCAAAACACTGGCTTTTGTATCGGATTCAGGCTCAACCGCTTGAGGCTTGTCTTCGGTCGCAATATAGCCATGGGTACGCAGGGTTGGGTTACACGCGCAGAGCAGGGCTGCTACGGATGTGAGTGCTACCAATTTAATAGAAATACGCAAGATTAACCGCTTTTGTTTGCAACTTTGTTAGCAATCACCTACCCAATGTCGCGCGCACTGGCAAGACAGGAAATGCGTAAATTAACGGAGTGTAAGATATGGGAATTATTTCCCGCCTATTTGGTAAGACCCAACCTGCGATCAAAGACGCGCAGCGCATATATCAGTCCTTATTGGGTCAATCCCGCAAACCGGAGTTTTTTGGCGAAGACAAAGTGCCTGACACCTATAAAGGCCGCATTGATGTCATCACGCTACATATGTCCATCGTGATGCACGGTTTACGGGCGCACGGCGATAATGGCGGTAAACTGTCTCAGGCTTTGTTTGACGCTATGGTGGATGATTTTGATATTGCCTTGCGGGATGAAGGCCTAACAGACTCTGGGGTTAAGCGGCGTATCAAACCCATGATCCGGCACTTTTACGCAGGGCTGAAATCCATCTCAGAGGCTCTCGAATCGCAAGATCTGACAGATCTTTTATCGGCCCAAGCAATGGATGACGCTTCGCCGGAGTTTAAAGAGAATTATGCAGCCTATGCCATAAAATTTCATGAGGCTGTTGCGCCTTTATCATTGGGGGATATTGCTTTGGCGCGGTTTAAATATCCACAGACCCCGTCTTAAAATAGCTTTCATTAGCCAGTCCGCTTCAGATAGTTTATAGTCATTCCATATAATAAGGGGCTTCATGGCAAAAAGTTTAGTCATATCAATTGATGCAATGGGCGGGGATGATGCGCCGCAAATTGTCATTGATGGCATTGCTCACTTTTTGAAGACGCAGGCCCACGGTCGTTCGCTGCATTTTCTGCTTCACGGGAATGAAACCGTTCTCAAGGCAATGATAGTCCAAGCTGATATACCCAGTGATGTTTGCGATATTCGCCACACGGAGACCGTTGTCGATATGGATGCGAAAGTTTCGCAAGCTGTACGGCGCGGGAAGGGCAGTAGTATGTGGAATACGATTGCGTCTGTGAAATCCGGCGAGGCAAAGGCGGGCGTCTCTGCGGGGAATACAGGCGCACTTATGGGGATGTCAAAACTTCAACTCCGGATGAAAACGGGCGTCCAGAGACCAGCGATTGCGGCAATATGGCCTCAAAAAACCGATCACTGTGTTGTTTTGGATGCGGGCGCGAATATTGGCTGCGACTCGGCGCAACTCACGGAATTTGCCGTTCTGGGGGAGGCATATTTTCGCGCCATGTTTGGTACTGCAAAGCCGACGATTGGCCTTCTGAATAATGGCAGCGAAGAGGGGAAGGGCAATGATGTTGTCCGCGCGGCGCATGAGCGGCTATCTGAGAGCGAGCTTGGGTTGAATTATGTGGGATATGTGGAAGGCAATGATATTTCGATGGGGAATGTCAATGTTATCGTCACAGACGGGTTTTCCGGAAATATTGCCCTCAAAACTGCTGAGGGTACGGCTAAACTGATCCGGCACTTTTTGGAGCAGTCCTTTAAGGAGTCTGTTTTATCGAAAATCGCCGGTTTCATAAGCATGCCTGTGCTGAAAGGGCTGTCGCGGAAAATTGACCCGCGAACGCTCAATGGCGGTGTGTTTTTAGGCCTGAACGGGCTGATGATTAAAAGTCATGGCGGCACAGACGCCCTTGGGTTCGCCAACGCCATCAATATTGCGGCCAACCTCGCCGATAGTAACTTTATGGACGAAATTGACCGGACGCTGACGGCGCTTCATCATGAAGATGACGATATTGGGTTTATAGTATGACGGCATTACGATCAGTGATAAAAGGGGTCGGTAGTTACCTGCCCGAAAACATTCTGAGCAATCAGGAACTTGCTGTGCGCGTTGATACGTCCGATGAGTGGATACAAGAGCGCACCGGCATCAAGCAACGTCACATTGCTGCAAACGGCGAGTATACATCCGATTTGGGGTATGCGGCGGCACTCAGCGCGCTGAAAGCTGCGAATATGGACGCTCAGGATATTGACCTGATCGTTGTTGCGACAACAACGCCTGATTATACATTTCCGTCCACAGCAACCATCATACAGGAAAAACTGGGTATTCATCACGGCGCGGCCTTTGATGTCCAGGCTGTTTGCAGCGGCTTTATTTACGCCCTTAAAGTCACGGATTCTCTCCTGCGTACAGGCGGCGCGAAAAACGCGCTTGTAATTGGCGCGGAAACTTTTTCGCGCATTTTGGATTGGGAAGACCGCACCACCTGCGTGTTATTTGGCGACGGAGCTGGGGCTATGGTTCTCTCCGCAGAAGAGGGCGCAGGTGACGGGGTTTTAGAAACCTTTATTCGCTCTGATGGCCGACACCGCGAGCTTTTATATGTGGACGGAGGCCCTTCAAAAACGCAAACCGTGGGGCATGTCCGTATGGTCGGGCGTCAGGTCTTCCGCCATGCTGTGCGCGATATTTCCGGCGCGATGCAGACATGCGCCGATATGGCCGGGGTTCCAGTTTCTGATATTGACTGGTTCGTGCCCCATCAAGCCAATCAACGCATTCTGGACGGCGTGGCCAAACAGCTTGCGATCAATCCTGAGCAAGTTGTATCGACGGTTAGCCTTCATGCCAATACTTCGGCGGCCTCTGTGCCTCTGGCGATGCATGCAGCGATTAAAGATGGGCGTATAAAGCGCGGGCAGTATGTTATGCTTGAGGCCTTTGGCGGTGGATTTACGTGGGGTGCAGCCCTTTTACAGTACTAACTGCCTCTAAATGCAAGAAAGCGTTGATTTTTTCTTGCTTTGCGGAGCGCTTTTAGGCTTTATTCACGAACAAGAATTGTGAGGAAAATATGAGCACAGGGACTGTTACGCGCGCAGATCTGACCGAAGCGGTCTATAGAGAGATCGGTCTCTCGCGTACGGAAAGCGCTCAGATGGTCGAATCGGTTATTGATCATATTATCGATGCACTTTTGCGCGGCGAAAGCGTCAAGCTCGCTGGATTTGGTACGTTTTCTCTGCGCGACAAGAAAGAACGGATGGGCAGAAATCCTAAGACAGGTAAAGCTGTCCCGATTACGTCGCGCCGTGTTTTAGCCTTTAAGCCGTCTCAGGTCGTCCGCGAGCGGGTCAATTCGGCCTTGACCAAGCCTCAATAGGTCGGGAACCGCCTATGCAGCCTAAAACAACACGCGCCTTTCGAACCATAAGCGAAGCCGGAGAAGAACTGGGGCTACAGCCGCATGTCCTGCGGTTTTGGGAGTCGAAATTTTCTGATATTAAGCCGATTAAACGTGGTGGTGGCCGCCGTTTTTACCGGCCGGAAGATATTGAATTTATACGCGGCATTAAAATACTGCTCCATGACGAGAAACATCCGATAAAAGATGTGCAAAAACTTATTCGCCTTAAGGGACCGGAGCGGGTTGTTGAGCTTGGACGCTCTGTTGAGCAAGCGGCAAACCCAAAAGAGGTTAAAGACACTGTTCTCATTCCTGAGCGCATTCAAAATGTGCCAGACCGCCAAGATGAGCCAAGAATTGTCGCAGCGACTGTTGAGCCAAGCAATGTGGTGGTTCCGGCGCCTGTCGATTATACCGATTATGAGGATAGGGCTGCCGTTCCTTTGCCGCGGCAACCTGTGTCTGAACATGAAGGCGCGCCGCGAGAGCCTTTAGATGTAGAAAAGCTTGAAGACGCGCTTGGTAGCTTAAAATCCTTACGAGACCGCTGGCAGGCCTTCCGCAAACCGGACTAAAAACCGCGCCCCTCATTGGGCTATCTCGCCCAAAATCTAGTCATATCCATCTATATTCGGGTATTTTTTATACGCGGTGAGGTTTTCCGTGCCGTTTTGGCTGATTGCCTGTGCGTTCAGCGCGTTCGCGTGCGAATTGTGAAGTGCGACAAACTTTCAAGCAAAGGAGCAGGGCATGTTCGTACTTTATATATTTCTCGCTGACATCGTATTTGGACGATAATTACAATGCCGCATAGCGTAAGCGGCTAAATCCTAGTGAGTAATTTCACTTAATAATGAACTAACTTCACGCTAGAAACGTATCTTAATATTGCTGATAAGCTTAGGATACGTCATGAAAACGACCGGTTTGTTCATTTGTAAGATCGCACTGCTTGCAAGCGCATTTAATCTCGCCTTTGCGAGCGCTGCTACAGCGCAAACCCGTCCTGACATGTCCGGACAGGATGAATGGATTGTTCATTTGGGCGGAGGTTTTGCTATAACGCCGCAATATGAAGGCGACGACTCTTACCGCCTTAATCTCTTACCCTATGCCGAAGTGCGTTACGGGGAAAAGTTTCAACTCAGTGTACCGACTGGGGCAAAATATACCGCCAAGATTGGCGAGAACCTGTCTATTAATGCCAATGCGCGCCTCGCTTTTGCCCGTGATGAGGACGGCAGCAGCCCGTTTGCTATCTCAGGATCAGACACAATTGACTTGCGCGGCCTCGGCGAGGTTGATGCCTCATTAGAACTCGGCGGCGGGCTGGAATATGATTGGGGTAATCTGTCAGCTTTTGGCAATCTGCGCCAAGCCGTAACCGGTCATGATGGCCTTATCGGCGATATTGGACTATCCTATGGCGGACGCCTTGGCACCCGAACACAGCCGCACTTTTGGCGCATCAGCCCATCCCTCAAACTTGCTAATGATAATTTCGTGTCATCTTATTTCGGCATAACGCCCGCGCAATCAGCCGCGTCAAATTTGCCCGTTTTTGATGCGGGCGGCGGGATTTATGCCGCGTCTCTTTCATCATCCTATATTATGACGACGTCGCGACGAACCTCCGTGATTTTTCAGGGCTCCGTCAGCCAGCTTATGGGGGATGCTAAAGACGCCCCGCTTGTGAGCCAGCGCGGGTCGGCCACTCAGGTCTTTCTCGGCACATTCTTTACCTATCAGTTTGGCGGGCGATAATGCGCTCAGGACTTTCTACCATCACACATGCCGGAATTGGCCTTCTTATATCTTCAAGCGTGTTTTGTTTTGGCGTTTCGCAAGCACAGGCCCAAACAGAACCACAGGCTCAGGAGTGTTCAATGCGCATAAATTTTGATGAACCTTTACCGAGGAGCGCTTGGAGCGCGGTCAATGACGGGGTTATGGGCGGGCGGTCTTCCGGCGGGCCAAGCTATGAAAACGGATATATGGTTTTCGGCGGCGTGATCAACACCAATGGCGGCGGGTTTTCGTCAGTCAATACCGGCTTACAACCGGGTATGCTCACCGGTGTAAGCGGCATCAAGTTGCGGGTGCGCTCCGATGGCCGGAGTTACAAGCTAACCATGCGGACGGATGCAAGGTTTCGTGGACGCTCCATTGCTTTCCAAGCGCCTATCCCGGAAACGCCGCTAGGCGAGTGGGCTGACGTTATGGTAAGCTTTGAGGATCTCCGTCCCTCTATTTTTGGACGGCCCCTACGCGGAGCTACGTTTGATCCCAGCGAAGTCTTCGTTCTCGGCATAATCCTATCGGACGGCATAGACGGGCCGTTCCGATTAGAGGTCGATAGCCTCGAAACATGTACAGTTTAATAGAGCCGTAAAGGCGAGCTGAATTCTTTGACGAGCTTGACGAAAGCGCCTTTGATTTCCTTCGGGGAATCGGCTTTCAAGACATGGTCTTTCGCGCCGGCACAGCTTTCAAACCGCTGCGGGACTAAATCATGAAGTTCGTCCTCGATAAAGTCGAAGCGCTTCACATTGTGGGCTGAAAGGTTCCCATATGACGGCACAATATATTCTGTATGAATGAAATATATCTGAGTACCGTCTTTGTGGAGTTTTTCACATGTCTTCGTGCCTGGCGCATAATTGATTTCGTGGTTCGCGTGTTGTTTATAAGGTACATTCACTTTACGCTTTGGATGCGCATACCAGCCTCCAGTGGCTTCGAGTGCCTGTGAGTTTTCAATGCCGTCGGTCATAACGATTATATACTGAATACGGTCATCTGGAGTTCTGCCGCTTCCGCTTTTAGGCATGGCTTTCGCTGCAGTTTCAATAGCATATTCGACATTTGTGCCTGTGCCGTAAATATCCATTTGGACTTCGTCGTTAATCAGAGTTTTGACCTTGGCGAAGTTTGCACCATCAGCATGGCCAGCAGGCAAGATGGTCGTTAGTGTATTACTAAATTTGTGGAGGCTGAACGAAACCTGTTCCGGCGACTCTATGGTGCTTTGCACGGCGTTTACGGCTTCAATCGCCGCTTCGCGGGCGACATCAATGCGCATATCGGCCCCTGCTGCCCTAGCCACGTCATAGCTTGATGAGCCGCGCGGGCGGCGTGTATGACACGCAAAGGCGCAGCCAGTTGCGTCAAATACGGTTTTTTGATCAGCAAGCGTAGCGCCGATACCCATCGATCCGGATACATCAAAGATCATATTGATATTGACGTATGATGTCGCGCTTGCTTTTGCGCGGGCTTGATTGGATAAGTGAAAGGTTTTCTGACCGACAACGCCCATAACCAAAGCGTCAACGGTGGCGCTGTAGGTAATATCAACAGAAAAGACATTGTTTTTAACAACAGGCGTTATTTTAACATTGGTGAGTTTTGTATTGTTGAGCTCTGATACGCGTGCGGCAAATACATTTTTTGCTGTTGTTTCAACCAATTCCTCCAGATCAACATCTTCTTGAGCCGAATAAGCGATGTGAGCTTCATTCACGGCGGCGAGGGCGGCTGCGCTAGCGGCGGCTCTGATTTTTTGATCGGACTGTACAACTAATCCATAATCAATAGAGCCAAAACCAATCATTAAAACAAGCGGCAAACATATCGCTGTAATCATAGCAATATTGCCGCCGTCCGACGTTTTATAGCGGTTTAATGATGTTTGCCGCACTTTCATATATTTGACTTGCATTGATTGGTATCCTTAGAGGATGCGGTATTGTGTTACGCATTTCGGTCGATTTCAGAGTGAATAATCTCACGGAAAAATAAAAATAAAATGAGGTCTCAGGGTTAATAAAATGCCTTTTGTAAGGTGAGGTGTTTTAACACTGTTTGACCGGTGTATGCTGAATGGCATTGCCGCCGCGTGTCTTGCGCAGAGCATAAACATGAATATCGGATTCAGGGATAAAACTGCTTTCAAACAGAGGCTTATATCGTGTTGTATAGTGTCCAACGATTAACGCGCCCCGGCCGAGCATACCCTCCGGTATTTGATTGCCTTTTAGCTTAATTTTATTATCGACGACTTCTATTGAGCAACCGATTTTGACGGGGCTGATCGCCCAATCGGAGCTAGTCCAGTGGAAATCCCACACGACTTCGGGGTCATAATCGCACGCGTTGCCGGAACATCCGGCAGGTGTTTTGTTAAACTGAATACCTGCAAAGGAGCGACTAAAGCCGTTTGTGCGGCGGCCCGACAGAAAACTTGTGGCCTTGTAGCTGGACGGGTTGGTAATATTCCAAATGTCGAGAGCATTAAAACGCTCGCGTGTTGACATATTATTGTCATCATCGCGCGTAATAAATTCAACGCCGAAGTCCACGGACATTTGTGCGCGCCTTTTGATGAGGTTGTAGTTTGCGATCTCAGCCGTGCCATAAAAAATGGCTAGGAAAACAGGGAAGATGAGCGCAAATTCCATAGCTGCAAGCCCGCTGGTAGATTTTGCGTAGCGGCGACAGATAGATTTTTCTGATTTCTTACGAAGTATATGAAGGATTGTTATCAGCATGTTGATGACCCCGATAAAAGTGGTTCTCTGCGAATAACGGCGCGGCTACGGTAATATTGTTTGCCGCTACGCTCCACAATATCGCCAATCGCGAACGGATGCATAAAGTTTGCAACCGGGTAAGAAAGCTCTACAATAATCGGATCATTGGCGCAGCCAAGGTTCCATTTTCCAATCATTGTCTGGTTACGATAAGTGTAGAAGTGATCTGATATAGTTTCTACGCCGAGTTCAACGTCTGAGCACTTCAGAAATGCTGTGCCTATTTCCGGGCAAAATTGGTTGACCATAAATTCGGTGGATGTCTCGGCTGTGAAGTTATTCACGCCAATATCACTGGCAACAGCGTATAACTTGTTATCCAGTTCACTTTGCAGAATAGATTTGTAGCTTAGTTCAATAATTCCAAATAGACCCGCGAAAAAAGGCCCTGCAACAATTGCAAACTCGATCGCTGTCGCGCCCGATCTATTCTTGATGAAATCAAAAAAACGATACATTGGTTTTGTGCCCACAACCTTCATTCGATTCAAAATACATAAAAGGTGGTAAAACACTGCTAATTTTCACGGTTAACAAAAACCAAACATTGAACGACGGGATGCCCCGCTATAGGGTTGGCTATGCCCAGTGAAAAAATTACCTTTAAAGGCGCCTTTGGCGATGATTTGTCTGCCAAGCTCGATTGGCCCGAAGGTAATATCAAGTCATGGGTTTTGTTTGCTCACGGTTTTTCTATCGGCAAAGACCTAAAACCGATCCGCACCATTTCCAAAACACTCGTTGATGAAGGCTACGGGATGATGCGGTTTGACTTTACCGGGTTAGGAGAGTCAGCCGGCGATTTTTCAGAGACTAACTTTTCGTCTAATTGTACAGATTTACGCAATGCTGCCAGTTATTTACGGGAAAACCACAAAGCTCCGTGCGTTTTGATCGGTCATAGTTTTGGCGGTACTGCGGCTCTGAAAGTCGCGGATGAAATCCCTGAATGTAAGGCAATTGCGACTATCGGATCGCCCTGTGATACAACCCATATTGTTCATCAATTTGCCGACAAAATCGAAGAAATTGAAGAAGAGGGCGAAGCCAAAGTTCTGCTTGCCGGACGGCCTTTTGTGATCAAAGAGCAATTTTTAAACGATATTGGCAATCATGATATTGCTGCGGAAATCGAAAATTTGGATTGCGCCTTGATGGTCTTTCATTCGCCGCAAGACATTGTTGTGGGAATTGACAATGCCGCGCATATTTATACGCGCGCGCGGCACCCGAAAAGCTTCGTCAGCCTTGACGGCGCGGATCACCTTTTGCTGAAAAATCCGATGGACGCAGAATATGTCGCCCGCGTTCTCGCCGCTTGGGCGCACCGGTATATTTA
>CAYGRF010000048.1:12369-18628 GCA_964352275.1 uncultured Caulobacterales bacterium | reverse complement strand
GAAGACCGCATAAAGCAATCCTCAGGCCTTATGATTGCAAAGCGCCGATTAGAGCCAGCATGATTACTCAGGGCTGTCTGTTTTTTCCTCAGCCTTTTCACTGTCGGTTGGCTCTGAGTCTGTCCCAGTAACATCTTGAACCGCATCTACGGCTTTATCGGCAGCTTTTTCTACTGCGTCCACTGCGTCACTGGCGCCTTCAGTGGCCGCGTCAACAACAGTTTCAAGTAGAGAACCGGCATCTTGCGCCGCGCCCTCAACAACCGCTTCTAGGCTGGCCGCGTCTTCTGCGGGAGCTTCGACAATAGCAGGAGCGGGCCGCGCAATAGGGGTATCGGCCGCAACACGGAGATATTCAATGACAGCGGCGCGGTCTGTATCTTTCTTGAGGCCGACAAAGTTCATGGCTGTGCCGCTGAGATAGCGCGTTGGCTTTTCGAGATAATTGTTAAGCGTTTCATAATTCCACTCAAAGCCAGAATTTACCATGGCCGCAGAATATTTAAAGCCGTCATGGACGGCTGCTTTTGCGCCGACAACATTCCAGAGGTTGGGCCCGGTTCCGTTAGCGCCGCCGTTTTCGGCGTTGTGGCAGGATGTGCATTTCTTAAACACTTTTGCGCCGCGCTCCGCATCCATGGCTGCAACCCACGTCTCTTGCGGGAATGGCAGCTCGATCTCGGCTTCGCCAGCACCTTGCGCGGCTATATCGGCTAGCTTGTAGACTGGCACTTCGGGGGCTGAGACATGCATCACGGCATGCGAGAGTTCTTTGAGGCCCATAAAGGCTAGCCCAGTCGCCAAAACGGCGGCTGCAATTTTATTGAATCCGAGTTCATCCATGTCCGTATCCTTTGATCAAGCAAGCGTTATGACACGCTAACAGCGCTTATCTTATCTCTTACTATAAAAATATAACCGGTTAGCCAACCCAAAATAGCGGGCCTAGCCCATTCAGATTGCGGCGAAGGGTCGCAAAGTTTGCATTGATGCGCAATATGTCTAATCTGAGGGGTTTTAACAGAGCCATAAACGGAGCGGTGATGGGATTTTACGCTAAACATATTTTGCCGTGCTGTCTGGATTTGGCGTGCGGCACCAAACCGATTCTCAAGCAGCGCGAGAAAATTGTGCCTCTGCTAAGCGGCGATGTTCTCGAAATCGGGATTGGTTCGGGCCAAAACCTTCTTTTTTATGACCCAGCAAAAGTCACGAAAATCATCGGGGTTGATCCGGATGACCATATTTGGAGACGTAGCGCCGCGCGCCGCGAGGCTTGCGACATCCCGGTTGAGCGTATGGGCTTATCGGGTGAAGACATTCCTATGGAGAATGCCAGCGTTGATAATGTGCTGGTGACCTATTCGCTCTGTACAATTCCCGATCCTGTGCGCGCTCTTGGCGAAATGGCCCGGATTGTGAAGCCCGGCGGCAGAATTTATTTCACAGAGCACGGCCAAGCCCCGGATCCCGGTGTGCGCCGCTGGCAGAAGCGGATTGACTCGGTCTGGAAAAAGATTGCCGGAGGATGCCATTCGGGCCGAGATATTCCCGGCCTGTTTGAGCGGGCTGGCCTCACAATTGAGACTTTGGAACAGATGTATATTCCGGGGCCTAGAGTGCTGAGCTATAATTATTGGGGAGCCGCGCGAGTACCATAAACTTTGCGCGAAGTGGAAGACTGAACCCTGACCCGAAAGAAACTCGTTGTGGCTGCTTCGTTCCCGACCTGACCAGGTTGGCGAGCGTTCCGTCCAAGGCCAGCCTTCCGGCGAGCCTTATGCCGAAAGCCTGCCCCCTTTGCAAGCGCGTAAATACAGAGCTACAGGGCTTTGACTATATCATCACGCACAGCAATGAGCGTGTTTTTGGGCATTCCGGCTTTGACCATAACGCGCATACCGAAATAGGCGGCGAGTATATGCGCGGCTTTTTCTGTGCAGCCCGGCTTAAGCGCTTGCGCGATGGCGGCTTCTAATCGGTGCATGGCTTTCGATACGGCGATTTGGGTGTCCCCATGAAACGGGGCTTGGTCAATGGCGGCATTGCATAGCAAGCACCCCCAGCGCCCGCGCGGCGTCCCGGCTGTTTCAATGACGCTGCTAAGCAAAGCGTTTATTTTCTCTGTGGCGGTCATGTCTGTCCGGGCCAGCATGTCGGCCCCGGCTTTGACTTCATCTTGATTATAGCGCTCTATGGCGTGCAGATAGAGTGCGCGCTTATCGCCGTAAGCAGCGTAAAGGCTTCCTTTTTTCAGGCCCGTTGCAGCCATGATGTCTTGGTAGGATGTCCCGTCATAGCCGTTTTTCCAAAATACGTCTTTTAAGGCTACCGAGACAGCATCGTCGTCAAATTCTCTTGGCCGGGCCATTACTCTCTCCTCATCACAGCTTTGTGATTTATACATTATTGACCATTCGGTCAAATACTTTATGAAAGCGTCATCGCCGCATCATAGGCGGTTTTAATTTACTTAGAAATTGACCAATTGGTCAAAAATGGAGAGAGACATGCAAACATCAAATTTTTTCAAAGGCGTAGCATTGGCCGCCGTCTTGATAGGCCTTGGCGGTTTCGCCCTCAGCCAGTCCGGGAAAGTCGGCAGCGCGCCCGTTCACGCCGATGTGCCGAGCGTTACCATTCAGGCGCATCAGGTGATTTCTCATGGGACATTTTCTGGATTGTCTGATCATATCACGACCGGAGACGTTAAAATCATTCAGCAAGACAGCCGTTTTGTTGTGGTTTTAAGCGAGACCTTTTCTCTCGACGGCGCGCCCGACCCGGTTGTCGGCTTTGGCCGCAGCGGCGAATATATCTCCGCTAGCCAAGTGGCGGGGCTTCGCAGCAAAACAGGGGCTCAAACCTACCAGCTTCCCGTCGATTTTACGCCGGATGCTTATAATGAGATTTATATTTGGTGCGAGAAATTCTCTGTCCCATTGGGTGTTGCCGCGTTGACGGCTGCATAACCTCCCTGCGCCGCTCCGCCTTTCCCCTTCGCGGCGGCGCGGCGCATGGCTATTTCTAATTTTGGAGACTCACATGGACAGTGATCACACACTCAGCCATATTTTTACATTCGGCATTCTTATCGCGGTTACATATATGACCATATGTTTGGCGATCGGGGGGCTTTAGCTTCTTGACAGTTTAGGAATATTTCCCTACTTTTTATCTATGTTTACGCATAATGATATATGGGCCGCGCTTGACCGCTTGGCGCAGGTTCTATCAACCTCCCCGTCTGGCCTTGCGCGGCAGGCGGGCCTTGACCCGACCACATTTAATAAATCCAAGCGCCATAGCCCCAACGGCAAGCAGCGCTGGCCTTCGACGGAAAGCCTGTCCAAAGTCCTGGCCGTGGTGGGTATGAATTTCGAGGATTTTGCCTCGCTGGCGGGTGACAACCAAGGCCGCGGGCCGGCCATACCCGTGATTGGCCTAGCCGAAGCCGGCGCTGACGGTTTTTTCGATGATGCTGGCTTTCCCGTTGGCGGCGGGTGGGACGAGGTTCGGGTCCCCGGAACGCGCAATGACAATGTTTACGCGCTGGAAATTTCGGGCGATTCGATGTTACCTGTCTTTCGTCACGGCGATCGTGTCTTGGTTGCGCCCAATGAAGCCGTGCGGGGAGGCGACCGCGTGGTTGTTAAAACCATTGACGGCGAGGTCATGGCCAAAGAATTGTGGCGCATCACTTCAACCCGCATTGAGCTTAAATCCGTCAATCCGGACTATGATGACCGGGTTTTCAGCCGCAAAGATGTTGTCTGGATTGCACGGATTGTCTGGGCATCGCAATAAGCTCTAAAGTTAGCCTTCGAGCATTTTGATGGCAGCGGCTGTGACAGCGTCTTTGTCTTTCATCAAGTCTTTGAGCAAGCTCATACGGGACTGTATATCACGTTCCAACGCATTTTTAGCGGTCGCGGCATTGATGTTCTCTATCAGGGCGCTGGCGCGCTGCGCATAAAGTTCGTTATCGAGCGCCAAAAGCGTAATGACAAAATTGCTTACGATTAAAATATCATGCGATGAATTTTCAAGCGCGGCCTCATAAAACTGCAAGCCGGTTTGCGTGTCTGCATCATACCATTTCGCGCCATTTTTCTCGCCGGCCTTAAGGACAATCCCTAAGTGCCAGCCGCCAAGCAAAGCATCCCCGCGCGGATCATCCGGATACGCTGCGCGGTAAGTATCAATGATCTCGCGGCTTTTTTGCGGCAACTTTTTACGCCATGCCCGAAACGTGCTGCTCGTACGCGCCTCAATCCCATAAGCCAGCGCATATTGCACCATCGCTTCTTGGGAACCGGGCATAATATCTTTCGCTTCTTCAGCCCATTCCCGGGCCAGTTGAGCGTTATCATTGGCATTATCGGTATATCCGAGCATGACTTTTGTTGAGAGCGTTTCCGAGGCTAACACTAGGCCTTGCGGAGTGCCGTCGGCGCGGGCAAGGCTTATGGCTTGATCAAACTGTCCATTTTCAAGTAAAGCGCGGGCCTCATGCAAAGGCGCGGAAAAAGCGCTTTGCATGAAAAAAAGTGCCGCTGCAAATATCAAAGCTAAGCGCATCATGAATGATGCATACCAAAAAAGTAAACCCCCGTCAGCTATGTTTTACAGGTATGTTTACAGGCAGCTGTGTTTACGCCTAAGCGCCGCTCAGGGCTTGGTCAATGAGGTTGGCCGTTTCTTCTGGGCCGTAAATTGCTACAAAAGAGCCAAAACGCGGCCCCTGAGTTTGGCCGAGGCAAACCTCGTAAATAGCTTTGAACCAGTTACGAAGATTATCAAATTCATGGTCTTTGCCGACCGTAAAAATGAGCGTTTGCAGAGCTTCGCCGTCTGTCTGTTCTCCCTCTGGAACCGCGCGTAGGCGTTTTGATAGGTCTGCGAGGGCGGCGCGTTCTTGCGGGCTCGGCGCGCGGTAGGTTTTTTCAGGTTTGACGAAATCTTCGAAATAGCGAACGGCATATCCGGCAAGATTATCCAAGGCCGGAAAATCTTGCGGCGTTGCGCCGGGCGCGTAACGCTCAATAAAGCCCCATAATATATCCTTGTCAGACGCATTGGCAGCCGACACAAGGTTGAGCAAGAGCGCAAAGCTGATCGGGCTTGTGTCTTGCGGCGGTTTGCCGTGGTGGATGAACCAAACCGGGTTCGCAATACGTTGTTCCGGTGTTTGCTTGTGATAGGCGTCGAGGTGCTGAAAATATTCATCAACCGCTTTGGGTATGACGTCAAAATAGAGACGCTTGGCCGTGCGGGGTTTGGTAAACATATAAAGCGCCAGGCTTTCCGGCGTCGCGTAAGACAGCCAGTCTTCGACAGAGATGCCGTTGCCTTTGGATTTGGAGATTTTCTCGCCTTTATCATCCAAAAACAACTCATAGACATATTGCACGGGCGGCGGCGCGCCGAGGATTTTACAGATGCGGGAATAGACAATGGCGTTGGCTTGGTGGTCTTTGCCAAACATTTCAAAATCAACGCCCAGCGCGGCCCAGCGCATGCCAAAATCAGGCTTCCATTGCAGTTTTACGTGGCCGCCTGTGACGGGCAGCGTCGTCTCTGTGCCGTCTTCATCGTCAAATGTGATGGTGCCGTCGCTCACATTCAAGGATTTCATGGGCACGTAGAGAACCCGGCCTGATTGGGGCGAAATCGGCAGGAACGGGCTGTAGGTCGCGCGGCGCTCTTCGCCGAGCGTTGGTAGCATCACATCCATAATTTTATCAAAATTGGACAGCGCTTTTAGGAGCATGTCGTCATACGCCCCGGCTTTATAGAGTTCCGTGGCCGAGCGAAATTCATACTCGAAGCCAAAACCGTCAAGGAAGTCCCGGAGCATCGCATTATTATGCCCGGCGAAACTCTCATGACACCCGAAGGGATCCGGGACATCGGTCAGCGGTTTGCCCAGATGCGGCGTTAACATATCGGGGTTGGGAACATTATCCGGCACTTTGCGCATACCGTCGAGATCATCAGAGACACAGATCATTTTCATGGGAATTTTATGATCGGTTAGCGCGGCAAACGCGTCCATGACCATGATAGTGCGAACGACCTCTCCGAACGTGCCGATATGCGGCAGGCCTGAGGGGCCATATCCGGTTTCAAAAATGACAGGCCGGTCGCCCCGATCAATTCCGCGTTTTTTCTCAATGTCCAAACGGTGAAGGATTTGACGGGCTAGCTCAAATGGCCAGGCTTTGGCTTTAGTGTACAGAGTGTTTTGATCGGTCAT
>CAYGRF010000048.1:0-12269 GCA_964352275.1 uncultured Caulobacterales bacterium | reverse complement strand
CGCACAGCGCAGCCAGACCCCGGTTCACACAACGCTCCTATAAGAAAGGGCACTATAATATGCGTTCACTATACCTTACATTTGCCGCAAGTGCGGTTCTCATCACCGCCTGCGCGTCTGAAACTGTTGAAACAGAGACAGCTACACAAGCGCCAATGGAAACAGTTGCGGCAGCGCCGTCCGATGATTTGTGCTTGGCTTCCGGCCCGCAAACACCGCGCGACATTTCAAACACAGCGGGTACAAACCCGATTGAGTTTACTATGGCGCCTGCGTCTACAGAGATGAACCTCTGCAACATCCACACGCACACAAATGCCGAGCACAAAGGCCCGGGCTTTAGTGTTTTCGTCAACAACACAGATAATGGCGGCTATGCCTGTAATGATGCGAGCAGCCTGACAGCCGAAGAGCTGACAGATCCTGCGGGCGGAAACGGCGCATATACAGGCGTCAATCCGGGCGATACGATTGAGGTTCACTGGGTACACACATCCTGCGACATTACCCCCGGCGAAGGCCTCGGATCGTGTTTGTCTGACACATGTACAGACCCGCTGCTCCGCGTTGAAGCCCAAGTCTTCCTTGTTGTGAACGACGCGAACGCGCTCGATTTCACCAAGATGGCTTACGGCGGCACTATGCGTGACGGCAAGCATCAGCCCATGATGATCCCGTCCGACACAGGTACGCCTGTTGTGTTCCGCGGCTCGACAACAGGTCCAAGCTATGACCAGTCCACATGTTCACCGCTAAACGTGACATGGAGCGTCCGTCCTGAATGTGCGCGCGTTGACATCAGCTCGCTTCACCGCTGGGCCGAGCAAGGCAATGTGTTTAACGAAACAAATTCGCATGGCGTCCGCCAGCTTGTGACAGCACCAGAACTGCTCTCACCCATTAAATAGACGTTACTCCCTTTACGTCTAAAGAGCCTCGCACTATTGTGCGGGGCTTGCTGCGTTTTCATTATCTATAATTTTATAAGTCGATGAGAGGCCTCATATGATCTCCCGTTTTCTATCTGTGGTTTTTGCGGCCCTGCTAACCAGCGGGCTTTTTTGCGTCTCAGCGATGGCACAAAATACCAGCAGTGTTTTTTCTCCCAATGTCAAAGAAGGCCAGCGATCAATCGAATACCGCCTTGGTGTCGAACCGGATAATGCGGCGGGCGTCACAGGCATCGCCCAGCGCCTCCATTACCAGCAATCTATCAACGGGGGTTTGCGCTGGCGCGTTATTGGAGCCTTTCGAAAGACGTCGGAGTCCGACTTTGACTTTAATTATGCTCAAGCCGAACTGGTCTGGGAATTATCCGGTGATGAGGATGTTCATCGGCACGGATTGCGGTTTGACGCCCGTTTCCGGGATGGGAGCCGCCCGGAACAAGTTGGCGTGAATTGGACGACCCAGTTTAACTTTGAAGATGGATGGCGTGCACGGGTTTTAGCGCTCTCAAATGTGCAATTGGGCGACCGGGCTAATGATGGGATCAATCTGTCAACACGGGCACAAATTGCCAGAAAGCTAGACAGCGGGCCGACCATAGGTCTTGATATGTTCAATGTGTATGGGCGAACCGGCGGCAATATTGGTAGTTTTAATGATCAAAGCCACACGATAGGCCCGTTTGTATCCTTGCCTGTGAGCGGCGATATTTCTATTTTCACGGGGGCTTTGTTTGGTATTTCGGACGCGTCTCCCGATACAGAGCTTCGGTTTTGGGTCTCCCGCAAATTTTGATATTGCGTTTGATCATTATATAAGCCTCTTTTCAGAACGGCAAAATTAGCTTACCCCGCCCCTTAAGACTTAAAGGGAGCGAGTTATGGCGGATTTATTGACGCTGGAGAGTTTGTTTACATTGTTGATGCTTATCATGCTGCAAGCAGTGCTTGGGTTCGACAATCTTCTCTACATTGCGATTGAAAGTAATAAAGTTGGCGACCCGGTTGCGGCCAAAAAAGTACGCACATGGGGCATAGCCCTCGCCGTTTTTCTGCGCATCGTCCTGCTGATTTTAATCGTCATGATGTTTGGCGCGATGGCCGAGCCTCTCTTTGGCATTCATCTGACCAATATAATCGAAGGCGAATTTACCCTTCAAGCCCTTGTGACGCTCTTTGGCGGGGCGTTTATTATTTACACGGCGGTTAAAGAGATCAATCACATGCTCGCGGTGGAGCATATCGAACACAGTGAAGGCAGTGGACGGCGGTCTGTGATGAAAGCTATCGCGCTGATCGTTATGATGAATCTCGTATTTTCATTCGACTCGATCCTCTCGGCGATGGCGATTGCAAGCATTCCAGCGGCCAATATTGTAGACGCGGCGGGAGCCGTTCTCGGACAGTTTGAAGGCGCGGTTGTGGATTGCAAAGCCGCATTGATTGCCAATCCAGTACAGGGCGCAGTGGGTTGCGAACCGACGAAAACCTATCAGGTACCGCTTATGGCGATAGCCATTATCCTCTCCGGTATTGCGATGATATTGCTGGCGGATGTGGTTACAGATTTCATCAAAAAGAACCGCATGTATCAGATCATGGGTCTGTTTATTCTGCTGCTGGTCGGTGTTTTGCTCGTCTCCGAGGGCGCGCATCTCGCGCATTTAAAGCTGTTTGGCTTTGCCATAGATGCCATGTCCAAACCGACATTCTATCTGGTCGTCGGTGTTCTCATCGTGACCGATGTGATTTCCTCGAAATATCAAAAACGTCTATGGGCGCAAAAAGAAGCCGAAATTCGCGGCAATCACCCGGAAACAGATGGTTTGCATGCTGTAGATAAGGTAATGGGGAATTAATGCTCTCAGTCCTTGATCTTTTTCGTATTGGTATCGGCCCGTCCAGTTCGCACACGGTTGGGCCGATCCGGATTGCGAAACGGTTTGTTGATAGCCTCGTTAGTGACGGCGTTTATGACGATACGGCGCGCGTGGCGGTGTGGCTTCGCGGATCGCTGGCGTTCACGGGTTCCGGTCATGCCACGCCTAAAGCCGTTGTTTTGGGCCTCTTGGGGCTTGAGCCTGAAACCCTTGATCCTGACACAGCCGATGAGCAAGTGGCGCGGGCCTACGCTAGCCATGTTTTATCCCTTGGCGGCGGGCGCGACATTGCGTTTCATCCGGAGACCGATCTGCTGTTCGATTATGATACGCCAACGGATCTGCACCCGAACGAGATGAAATTATCCGCCTTTAACGCGGCGGGGGACGAGCTGCGGACGCAGATATATTACTCCACCGGCGGCGGGTTTATCGCGTCCCATGACCAGCTTTCCACCCCGGTAAAAGATGATATTATCTCGGTTGGCCCGAGCGTCCCTTATCCGTTCACATCTGCCAAAGAGCTTTTGGATTTTTGCGAGCGGGATGACATCAATATTCATGACGTCATCTTTGCCAATGAGGACGCTATGCGCCCGCGCGCCGAGACCAATGAGGCTCTCGACCGCATATCAGATGTTATGCAGGCCTGTATCGAGCGCGGTCTTAACACGGAAGGCACGCTGCCGGGCGGGCTGAAAGTCAAACGCCGCGCGCCGGGGATTTGGCAAAAACTCCACGGCGGGCCGCTGTCCAATGAACGCGAGCAGCTTTTCGACTGGCTTAATGTCTATGCCATGGCGGTGAACGAGGAAAACGCAGGCGGCGGCCAGGTTGTTACGGCGCCGACCAACGGCGCGGCGGGGATTATACCGTCTGTGCTCAAACATTATTGCGCCGGCGAGCGCGCCAATGCCGCCAATATCCGAAAGTTCCTATTGACCGCTGGCGGTATCGGCATGCTGTATAAACAGCGGGCCTCGATTTCCGGTGCGGAAATGGGATGCCAAGGCGAGGTCGGCGTGGCGTGCTCTATGGCGGCGGGCGGGCTTGCGGCTGTGTGGGGCGGTAATCCCGAACAGGTGGCCAGCGCCGCCGAAATCGGGATGGAACATAATCTCGGCCTGACCTGCGATCCGGTTGGCGGTCTGGTGCAAATCCCCTGTATTGAGCGCAACGCCATCGGCGCGGTCAAGGCCGTCAATGCGGCCCGTCTCGCGCTGCATGCGCCGTCGCAAATGAAAGTCAGCCTCGACCAAGTCATTGAAACCATGCGGCAAACGGGCCTCGATATGTCGTCCAAATATAAAGAAACAAGCCAAGGCGGCCTCGCTGTGAATGTTGTAGAATGTTAAAGCGTAAAATATTTTGGGCCGGATTAGCCGCGCTGCTTTTGGCGGGCCTTCTCTATTTTGCGGTTGGACGCCAAAAGGCCGCTGATGAGAGGTTTAGCGGCTATATACTCGATAATGTGGTTGCGGCGCTGGAAGGGGAATATTCCAATGCCGCGCAATATGCGGCGGCTGACGCATCGCTCAAAATCACGCCGGAGATTGGCGATGTGCGGGCATGGATTGACCAAAAACACGCCGTTTTTAAATTGATTGATAACCCGTCTTTTCCGGGCCGGGTCATTGCGCTGGAATGGCGCGAAAACGACTCATCAGGAAAAATTTCGCGGCAGCGGCTTTGGGCGTTTCGCAATGACGGCCCCCGTGTTTTCATGGATTTTTATTCTTTGAAGGCCGAGGCCGATTTTTCTGATGACGCCGCTCTGTCCCTTATTGGCCCGCAAGACGTGATTGCCTACGGCGACAAATGCGCCTTGCCGATGGGCATGAAGGATAATCAGTATTATTTCGCTATCCCCGAAACCTGCCGCATTACCACCCGCTCCGGCCGGGATATGATCCTCTCGGCGGGCATCATCATCGGCGAGGGCCTATCCTACCGGGAAGCGGGCGTGCTCATTGATGGAGCGCCGATCTTCCAAGTCCCCGGCGGCGGCCTTGCTTATAAATTTGAGCGCCTAGAGCGGCAATGACACTATGACCATAGCCTATCTTATCGCCGGGTTTGCTTTACTTATACTTGGCGGTGATCTGATTGTGCGCGGTGCCGTTAAAGCCGCGTCGGCTTTGAACATTTCCCCATTATTGATTGGTCTTACCTTAGTGGGCTTTGGCACCTCCATGCCTGAACTTGTGACGAGCGTTCAGGCGGCTCTCGCGGGTTCGCCGGGTATTGCAATCGGCAATGTAGTCGGCAGTAATATTGCCAATATTTTGCTTATTTTAGGCTTGGCCGCGATCATATTCCCGGTTGCTATGCCAGAGAAAAGCTTTTGGCGGGATGGTATAGCGGTGTTGGTGTCCACAATTATGTGTCTCATGGCTGTGATGTACGGATATTTGAATGTATGGATCGGCGGCGGATTTATCGTCTGTCTTGCGGCTTACATCAGCGCGGCTTTTATGAGTGAGCGCGCCGAAACGGCTCCTATAGACGCTGCAACGCCGCTCGGTGCTAAGGCGAAAGCTGTGTTTGCAGGGATTTTTATTTTTGCCGCCGGGCTGGCTATTATACTGGTCGGCGCAAAGTGGCTTGTGGCATCCGCAGTGACAATCGCCGGGGTGCTGGGTCTATCGGAGACGATAATCGGCTTGACAATTGTCGCCATTGGAACATCGCTGCCTGAACTTGTGACGACTGTGATCGCAGCCTTGCGTAAACAGGGCGATATGGCTTTTGGTAATATTGTTGGGAGCAATGTTTACAATATTTTTGGCATTTTAGGCGTCACCGCTATTATCAAACCGTTTGTAATCCCTACGCAAATCGCAGGGTTTGATATTTGGGTGATGTTTGCGGCTGCGGCCTTGTTACTGATATTCGGTGCGACGCGGATGAGAATTACGCGCCTTGAAGGTATGATTATGCTGCTCGCTTATACGGCCTATACATCATGGCTTATATTCAGTCTTTGATTACAGCGCTACTCAACCGCTTGACCGACAATGGCGATTTTTAATCCGTCCGGGCTAACGGAGAGGCGGGCGGCGGATTCTATGCCGTGATCTGTGAGGTCGGCAATTTCGTCCCACGCACCTTTTGCCTCGCTCCACCGATACAGCGCCGCATCTTCGATGATCAAAATATCGCCGCCCGGCGTCCAGCCATAATTGGCGTTGGTACCTTTGAGCGGGGCGAGCGGACGCACGGCTTTGGTATCCGGATTCAATTCCTTAATCCAAACGCTCTCATTACCTTGGCGGTGCACAAAACTGAAATTAGACGTTCCTGGAATGATATGCGGCGTGGACGGCACGGCGTCGCCGCTCACATAATGAGACAGGTTTTTATCCGTATGCGTGAGCGTTACATTAAATCCGTAACGCGACCAGAAAAGCACATGCCCGCTCTCGCGGTTCCAGCTATAATAGCCCACAGGCTCGCGCAGGGCTTTTCCGGGCAGGATATATGTCATATCATTAGGCGCTGCGCGGCTTATTTTTGCGATGTTTTGTATCGCATTCGGCCCGCCTGTCACAAAGGATATGACGCGGTTGTCCGGTGAGGCCATGGGTGAAAACTCGTTGGTAGGAGTGCCTGTAATCTGCTTTATGGTTTGCGTTTTAATGTCATATTCGAAAATATCAGTTTGATAATCATCCCCGCGCGCGAACAAAAAGGACTGGCTGTCCGGCGTGAAAGAAGGCTGATTATCATAACCTGAGCGCGCCGTGACATTGCGGCCATTGGACAGGGCGGGGCTTTCATTCAGTGACACATCAAACAGGAATATATCGGAATGCGGAAAATGGGCTTTCTCGCGTATATCCGGGGGCGTATCTTGCGCCCATGCCGCCGTGCCAACCGACAGCGCCGCCCCTAATATTAAACCTGTGAGTTTTCGTGTCATAGCGCTATCCCTCTATCAATTCGGGCGACCATAGGCTCTCCCTTGCCGTCTGACAAACATCTTTAACCTGTTTGTCCAGCGTTTTTGCGGCGAAATAAAGGCCGGAAAGCGTCGCTTTTTTTGGTGGTCTCTGTTACAGCTATAAAATTATTAAGGGGGATTTATGACGCACGATTTTGTCAGGCGCGATATTTTGCGCAGCGGCGCAGCGCTATCGGTTTTAAGCGCAGCGGGCGGGCTGGCCTCATGTGGTCAAGCCCCGGTGCAAACTCAAAAGTCATCTTCGGCATTACAATCGATGACAGGCAGCGCCGTACCGATCAGCGCCGATGAACGCCAAAGCCGGATCGCCAAAGCGCAAACATTGATGCATGCGCGAGGTATCGGTGCTTTGATTGTCGAGGCTGGCTCAGCTTTGACTTATTTCACCGGAATTAAATGGTGGCGTTCCGAGCGCTTTACAGGCGCGGTTATCACCGCAGATGGCGATTTTTGTATTGTCACCCCCTTTTTCGAAGAGCCGTCTATTCGCGAGCAAATGGCATTTGGCCAAGATGTGCGGACTTGGCACGAGCACGAATCCCCGTTTGCACTGGTCAGCGGCTATCTGCGCGAGACTGGGGCGGACGCAAAACCCCTCGCAATTGAGGAAACCGTCCGGCATTTTATCGTCGGCGGCATCCGCGATGAGGCACCGCAATTAGACATCGTGTCCGGCAAATCCATTACGCGCGGGTGCCGTATGTTCAAATCCCCCGCTGAGATCGCCCTGATGCAAACCGCCAATGATGTGACTATGGCGGCATACCGCCATGTTTACGGGCAGGTCGAGGTGGGCATGACGCCCAATGACATTAGCGCGCTGATGAATATGGCGACAACACAGCTCGGCGGTGCTGTGCAATTCTCTATGGCGCTCATCGGCCCGGCCAGCGCTTATCCTCACGGCACCCGGCAAGCGCAAGTGGTGAGCGAGGGCGATATTATCCTCATGGATTGCGGCTGCGCGGTGCATGATTACGAATCGGATATTTCGCGTACGTGGGTCATGGGCGAGGCGACCAAGAAACAGCGTGAGGTTTGGGATACGGTCAAGCGCGGACAGGAACTTGCATCGGCAACAATGATACCCGGAAATCCGGCCGGGACTGTGGATGATGCGGTACGCCGCTATTACGAGAGTCTGGGGTACGGGCCGGAATATGCCGCACCGGGCCTGACGCACCGCCTTGGCCACGGCATTGGAATGGACGGCCACGAGCCGGTGAACTTTGTCAGCGGTGAGACGGCGTTGCTCGCGCCCGGCATGTGTTTTTCAAACGAACCGGGGATATATATTCCGGGCGAGTTTGGGGTGCGCTTGGAAGATTGCCTCTATATGAGCGAAGAAGGGCCGGTTCTGTTCACGCCATTATCGGAGTCCATTGATAATCCTATGAACCTGTCATAGGCGCGATTTGGGATTGTAAAGCGAAGCCCTGATTGTTAGCCAGCGGGCTCCCAATATGGAAGTAACAATGCAATGAACCTAAACGTGAATACTATCTGGGAGTCGGTGGTTACTCTTTTGCGGCTCAACAATGAAGACGTGGCCAACACGGTTACGCTCATCGCAATTATGCTGGTTTTCCGATTTTTGACCACACGGGGGATTAAAGGCAAACAGGAAGTTTTGAACGAAACCCGCCGCCGATGGATGTCGATTGTGCAAAACTCTTCCGTGCTTTTGATCGGTTTGGGATTGATATTTATTTGGTCGCCGGAGCTATCAACATTTGCGCTCTCTTTAACAGCCTTTGCCGTAGCGATGGTGCTGGCCACCAAAGAATATATATTGTGCATGATTGGCGGTCTCTACCGGGCCACATCCCGCCCGTTCACTATGGGCGACTGGATCGAAATTCTGGGTATGCGCGGCGAAGTAATCGCCGAAGGCATATTGGCGACAAAATTACAGGAACTTGGTACAGGCAATTATAGGTACGACTATACGGGGCGAATTTTGACTGTGCCTAATTCGGTGCTTCTGACGCAAACGGTTTCTAATGAAAGCTACCGTAAGCGCTATCTGCACCACCGTTTTTCCGTCACGGTTGAGGCCGGCATTGACCCGACAGGTATTTTGGCGGGGACGCTTAAGTTAATCAACGCAGAGTCGGCGGAAAATAGTCCGGTTGCTGATCGCTATTGGTCAATGATACGCCAACGCGCGCAGACGGAGCTACCATCGCGTGAGCCTCAAGTCAGCGTTGAAACCACCGCTCTGGGCAAGATTGCGTTTGTAGTGGTCATTTTTTGCGCCACAAGCGATGCCAATAAACTCGAAGCGAGCGCAACGGCGTATATTCTTAAGGCGGCAGCAAAGCTGGCGAAAGCAAAGGCTTAGCTTCCTTGGACACATTGATAAGCGCATGATCCGCGACGATGTATTTGCACAGTGTATAGGCAGTGTGATAGATTAGCCGCATATCAAATTTTAATAGGAGCCTTTGTGCGTTATTCTCATTTCTTAGTGGCCAGTTTCGCCGCTTTATCTATTGCAGCATGCTCGCCCGCGAGCGCGCCTGAAACCGTAGACACGCCTGCTGCACAGGCATCTGTTGAAACCAACCCGTTACTGGCAGAATGGACAGGCCCTTATGGCGGAGTACCGGCTTTTGATACGGTCTCTCTTGATGATTTAGAGGCGGCTCTGGAAACCGGAATGGCTAACCACCTGGCTGAAATTGATGCGATTACTGCCAATACCGACGCGCCCACATTCGCGAATACGATAGCCGCGTATGAGCGTTCCGGCAGCGATCTTGACCGCGTCAATGTTTACCGGGGTATTTGGCGCTCAAACATGTCGTCGCCGGAATTCCGGGCGGTACAAAGCGGCATGGTCCCTAAGCTTTCCGCTTATAGTTCTAAAATCACGCAAAATGAAAAATTATTTGCGCGTATCAAAGCGGTCCATGACGGCGAAGAGATGAAAACGCTCCGTCCGGATCAACAGCGCGTGGCGCAGCTTATGTATGATGGTTTTGCCCGAAATGGCGCAACATTGGATGCGGAAGGAAAAAAACGCTATGCGGAAATCAATTCCCGCATGGCCGAGCTTCACACGAAATTTGCCAATAATGTCCTCGCTGATGAAGAAGGTTACACGACATATTTGACCGAGGATCAATTAAGCGGTCTCTCGCAATCCTATGTGGCGGCGATTAAAACCGATGATGGCCGTTATGCTGTGTCAAATACGCGTTCGTCCATGGATCCGTTTTTAACCTACTCAACAGAGCGGGATTTGCGCGAAATCGTGTGGAACAATTATTACTCCCGCGGCGATAATGGCGGTGAGCAGGATAATAATGCGATCATCGCTGAAATTTTGAAACTCCGTCATGAACGCGTCGGGTTATTGGGCTATGATAATTACGCGCAGTGGCGATTGGAAAACCGGATGGCTGGCACGCCGGAACGCGCGCTAGAGCTGATGGAAGCCGTATGGCCTGCCGCCATTGCCCGCGTCAAAGAAGAAGTCGCGGATATGCAGGTTGTGGCTGATTCCGAAGGGGCGGGCATTACGATCAAACCGTGGGATTACCGATTTTATGCCGAAAAAGTCCGGCAGGAGAAATATGATCTCGATTCGGACGAAGTAAAACAATATCTCCAGCTCGGTAATTTGCGTGAGGCTATGTTCTATGTTGCCGGGGAATTATTTAATTTCAGCTTTGCCCCGGCACCTGAAGGGAGCGTTCCGGTGTTTCATCCTGATGTCAAAGTCTGGGAAGTCACCGACAAGACCACCGGCGAGAATATTGGTCTCTGGTATCTGGATCCTTTTGCCCGCAAAGGCAAGCGCTCCGGCGCGTGGGCAACATCCTACCGCTCCCACACCACATTTGACGGTAAGAAAAATGTTCTTTCGTCCAATAATTCCAATTTTGTCAAAGGCGCGCCGGGTGCTCCGACGTTGATCTCATGGGATGATGCGGAGACTTATTTTCACGAATTTGGTCATGCGCTGCATTTCCTCTCATCCAATGTTGCCTATCCAAGGCTCAATGGCGGCGTGCGGGATTATACAGAGTTTCAATCGCAGCTTTTGGAGCGCTGGCTCTCGACGGATCCGGTGATTGATAATTATCTCGTGCATTACAAAACCGGAGAGCCGATCCCGGCTGATCTCGTCGCCAAGATCAAAAAGGCATCGACCTTTAATCAAGGCTTTGCCACGACGGAATATCTCGCGTCCGCCCTTGTCGATCTGCGCTACCATACAACGGACCCGGAGGGTATTGATCCTGATGCATTCGAGCGCGAAACCCTCGCAGAGCTCGGCATGCCTGACGAGCTTGTGATGCGTCACCGCTCCCCGCATTTCGGTCATATTTTTTCAGGCGAGGGTTATTCGGCTGGCTATTACGGATATATGTGGGCCGATGTTTTAACGTCGGACGCCGTTGAAGCTTTCACCGAAAGTCCCGGCGGGTTTTATGATGCTGGCATGGCCGCGAAAATGGTCGAGCATTTATTTGCCCCGCGCAACTCGGTTGATCCGGCGGATGCGTATCGGGCCTTTAGGGGACGGGACGCGGATATTGCGCCGCTCATGCGTGACCGGGGTTTCCCGGTTCCGGGTGAGTAGGGTACTATGCGCTTGCGCCCGCTCATCGCAGCCAACTGGAAAATGCACGGAGGTCAAAGCTGGGCCGATAAGCCTGCACAGTTTGACGCGCTTCTGCCTGCTGCGAAACGCAATGATGTTGATGTCCTGATTTGTCCGCCGCATCTGTTTTTGGCCGCGCTGGCAACCGGGGCAAAGCCCGCTAATATTCACATAGGCGGTCAGGATTGCCATGCAGCCATCAGCGGCGCGCACACAGGCGAGGTTAGCGCGGAAATGCTTGCGTCTGTCGGTGCGAGCTATGTCATTGCCGGGCATTCTGAGCGCCGCGCATCCGGGGAGACGGACGCCGATGTCAAAGCCAAAGCGCAAGCGGCGCAGCGCGCAGGGCTAATCCCGATTATTTGCGTGGGCGAGCCGCTTGCCGTTCGAGACGCAGGCGAGGCGGCCAGCTTTACAGCCGCGCAGCTAGAGCGCTCGCTTCCGGATGACCGAACGAATATTGTCATTGCCTATGAACCTATCTGGGCCATTGGCACAGGCCGCACGGCAAGCCCAAAGGACATAGCCGACATGCATGCCGTAATCCGCGCGATTATTGGCGACACTGTGCGTATTTTATATGGCGGCTCCGTGAAACCGGATAATGCGCACGCCATATTATCGACGCCGAATGTGAACGGCGCGTTGATTGGCGGGGCGAGCCTTGAGATGTACAGCTTGGCCAAAATTGCCCAAGCCGCCTTGTAATCGGGTCCGCGAAGGCTTAACTTAAGGCTGGCCAAGCACGTAGCCATGCGCTAAACGCTCCGCCAATTGGAAATCCAACCGCCTGAAATCTAAAAGAGTCACTTATGGCAAATGTCCTGCTCCTTATTCTGCTCATTGTGAGCATCATCATGACC
>CAYGRF010000047.1:0-18684 GCA_964352275.1 uncultured Caulobacterales bacterium | reverse complement strand
AGTTCGACAAAGACAACGTCGCCAAGCTGTCCGGCGGCGTAGGGGCTAATCCCGACCGTTCCGGAATTGCCGTCAACTTTGATCCATTCGTGATCCTCAGTGTAATAAGTGCTCATAGCTTACGCTCCTCTAAAGTAATTATGGGCTACAAAAGGTAGCTTTGTGATGGTGGCCGGACGGGCCTTGCCGCGTACTATAAGCTGTACGGGTGTTCCCGCCTTGATAAAGGGCCGCGCAACATATCCCATAGCGACGGGGCCGCCTGCGGACGGGCCAAACCCGCCGGATGTGATTTCGCCGATTGTGTTGCTGTCCACGTCCTGAATTTCTGTGTGTTCGCGGGCGGGGGCGCGGCCTTCGGGCTGGATGCCGACAAGGCGTTTGGTGGTTTTATCGGCTAAATCTGCGGCTACGCGCGCGGCGCCAATATACCCTGTGCCGCTGCGGCGGTTTTTCTGGATAGACCAGATAAGTCCGGCTTCGATAGGGGATACGGTTGTGTCTATGTCATGACCATAAAGACACAGCCCGGCTTCCAGACGGAGACTGTCGCGCGCGCCAAGACCGATGGGCTCAACGTCTGAATGAGCCAGTAAAAGCTCAGTCAATTCTTCAACATCATCATGTTTGACAGATATTTCATATCCGTCCTCGCCCGTATAGCCGGAGCGCGATACATGCGCCCAAATTGTGTTGGTCAGGGGGAGGTCTGTATGCGTCATAAACACAAGGTCTTTGACGGCCGGGTTCAGCGCCGCCAAAACGTCTGCGGCTTTCGGACCTTGCAGGGCAATGAGCGAAAGCGTGTCATCGGCAATGTCTAATTTCACGCCATCGGGGAGATGTTTTTGCATATGAGCGAAATCATCCGTCTTGCAGCCCGCATTGACGACGAGGTAGAGCTTATGTGTGTGGCCTTCAAACCCGAGGCGGGAGATCATGAGATCATCCAGAATGCCTCCGTCTTCATTGAGGAACTGGGAGTAGCGCTGCTGCCCCGGAGCGAGGCTTTGAATATCGGCAGGTACGAGAGCTTCTAAGGCTTTGGCTGCGGTTTCAAATGTGCCGTCATCGGAAATGATAAAACACTGCCCCATGTGAGAGACATCAAAAAGGCCCGCATTTTCGCGCGTATGGTTATGCTCGCCCAGAACGCCCAGAGGATATTGCACAGGCATATCATATCCGGCAAACGGTACCATTTTCGCGCCAAGCGCAACATGTTTACTGTGAAGGGCTGTTTTCAAAAGCTCTGACATAGGTACGCATCCTTTGACCCGGGGGTCATATAGCGCCGCCAGCTGTCTCTTGTACCTGAGAGATTGACGATTACGCTCACCTGAGCGCTTCGCTTACTCCGTCGGCGGGGCAATGTCTTGCCCGCTTTCCAGCGTTTTGCTTTCAAACGGTCCTTGGGGCCTGAGCGTTTCCGGGGCGGTTGCGCCTTCGGCGGCGGGCTTGCTTTTGTCTTTGGCCCGCACTCTCCCATTTGAAAGTATGCAAATTCACTGGCCTAAAGTGCTCACAGAGTCAATTTTATTTACAGCCTAAAATGATTTTTGACGTAGGTGATTAAATATTGACCATCCATAGCTTCACTGGCACGGCGGCGTATGAATAATTCACCGCATGATTCCGCTCACGTCGGCTTATCGACGATAAAATTACTGGCTTTAGCGCTGATTTTGATCGTTGTATGGGGCACCGCCTATACGATGGTGTCGGTTGCCGTGCGCGAAGTTTCGCCTATATGGCTGGTTGCGTCCCGGACGCTTTTAGGCGCAGGGCTGGTTACGGCTTACGCGCGTTGGCGCGGTCACCGTTTTCCGCCTTTAAAAGATTCGCGTTGGTTATGGTATTTTGGCCTTTCCATGACGGGTATGACCATCCCGTTCTTCCTGCTCTCTGTTGGGCAGATAACGGTTGATAGCGGCATAGCGTCTATTATTGCAGGGGCCATGCCTTTGGCCACGATCATTTTGGCTCACTTTTTTGCGCATGAGCACCTCACATGGCGCAAAACTTTTGGTTTTATCGTCGGGTTTGCGGGTGTTGTGATTTTATTTTTGCCGGACAATCTGAGCCTTAAGCTGGTGAGTGACTGGACGGGGCAAGTGCTTATCTTATTGGCGGCGCTGTTTTATGCGATCACCACGGTTGCCGCAAAGCGCGCGCCAGCGACACCGTCGAGTCTGGGCGCGGCTATGATGGTGACCATGGCGGCGCTCACGTCGACCATCTTGGCGCTATTGATGACCGGGCTGCCCGAAACTATGCCAAGCGGCTTGTCATTCTGGATGATTTTTGGACTGGGCGCTGGGTCCACCGGGCTCGCGACAATAGTTTATCTCTATGTCATTCAGCACCGGGGGCCCAGCGTGCTTGCGAAAATCAATTACTTCCCGCCTGTTGTCTCTGTGATTGCGGGTATTTGGTTTTTGAACGAGCCATTTTCATGGCGGATTATTGCGGCGTTCGTCATTATCCTTGCAGGTGTTTTGATTGCGCGAGCGGGAACAAGCGCTCGCGTGCAGCCTTAAAACCGCGTAGCGCGGGACGTTCAAACCCGTACCAAAGCAATCCAGATACCGCTATTGAGCCTATGACCAAGACCGGTATGATCAAAATATTGTCCCATATTCCGGCGCTCGCTATAGGACGCCATGCATATCCTAAAACGCTCAGGGTTAGAATATGTGAGAGGTAAAGCGAATAAGACCAGTCACCGAATGTTGAACACCACCGGGGAAACTCATACATGCCGCGATGCTCCAGAGCGGCAATGCCGTAAATGATAAAAACGCTTGGCAAGCCAAAATACAGCACGCGCTCCCAATCTGTGGGGTATTCCGTTGGAGCTAGTGATGTTGACAAATAATACAGCGCCGACAGCCACATTAAAACGCCAGCGATGAGTGTTGGCCGGGCAACTGCCGCGCCAAAGCGTTTAAAGATGTAGCCGGCAACAGCGCCGAGAAAAAACTCCGCCGTAAGGGGGTGAAAAATTATCGCCATTTCAGGAGATTGTTTGTTCCAGCCCGCTTGGTTGCCGCCGAAAACTATCGCCATCCATATAAAAGCCGCAGGCATGAGAAAGCGCCGGGGCAAGAGTAATATGAAAGCAAAAACCGTGTAAAAGTAAAGTTCATGGATCAGCGTCCAAGCCACTTTGAGCATTGGGAATGTAATGTCCGGCCAGAGTAGGAAGGATTTCCAGAGGCTTGTGACGCGCGGGTCAAAGGACATAAGATCCGGATACAATTTCCAGGCTATAAAGACCAAAATAGCGATTAGCCAATATATGGGATAAATCCGGGTTAGGCGCGCAAATAGAAATTTAAAACTGCTGCGGATACTGCGCGAGGATTCCCACGTCACATAGACCATAATGAAGCCGGATATGACGAAAAATAAGTCAACGCCGCTAATGCCAAACCTAATGAAGGCCGGGAGAATGCTATCACCGCCATGTTTGATTTCCATAGACGGTAAATGCGTGAAGACCACAAGCAAAGCGGCAATCCCGCGCAGGGCCTGAATGTTCGAAAGCTTATGCGGTGCGGGTGCGGTCATAAATTAAGATGCAAAAAAGGCCTTCATGGAAATGAAGGCCTGAATTGAAACATTTGAGCTAGAATCACAAGCTTAAAGCCTGTTTATGGTCGAAATTCCTGTTCAATCGAAATCAAAATTGCGCAAAATTGGCTCATTTTACGATACGTGTATGAACATGACTAAGCAGCGCAAGTGCGCTAGTTTAAAGTATTGCGCATCTGGGCGATTCCGTCGCTCACGATTTTTGTGTGATCAGCAGCTTTCAGATTATCACGGAGTAATATTTGTGCTGCGTTAATAGCAATATCGGCCGCTCTAGCGCGCACTTCTGCTTCTGCTTGGGCTTGCGCGGTTGCGATTTTTGCTTCTGCCATGGCTGCGCGGCGTTCGAGCCGTTCGCTAAGATCTCTGCGAGTCTGTTCTGCCATCAGTTCGGCATCATGATTGGCTTGCTTAATAATGTTTTCGGCCTGTTCTTCTGCTTCTTTTTGCTTGCGCTGATAAGAGGCGAGCAAAGTTTGTGCTTCTTCGCGCAGACGGCGGGCTTCTTCCAGTTCCTCGCCAATTTTGACGGCGCGGTCATCTAGAAGAGCACCAATAGTTTTATGAGCGCCTTTCCAAATTAACAGAGCAAAAAACAAGCCTACGCAGAAAACAATATAGAACCGCGAGTCAATATACCACGGTGTTCCGGCAGCCGCGATTATCAATGAGGTCGGCATCAAAAACATGATTTATCCTTTCGAGGCCGTAATGGCAGACTTAATTTGACCAGCGGTTAGTTTTAAATTGCCTATCTTTTCAACGATTGCCTCAACAGTTTCAGCGGCAACAACATCGACCTGCGCCAAGGCTGATTTCCGCGCTGCACTGATGCGTTGATCTGCCGCCTCTTGTTTTTTACTAAACTCGGCCTCAGCGGTTTCTATGTCTTTAGCGACATCATCATCGACTGATTTACGGGTTGTCTCTGCGATATTATGCGCCTTAGCTTTGGCTGCCGCCATAACGCGGTCATAGGCTATGCCGGCTTGTTCGGCTTGTTTTTGCATCCGTGAAGCTGCATCCAGATCATCGGCAATACGGTCGCCGCGCTCACTTATACCTTCCCCAATGCGGGGAAGTATAAACTTGGCAAGAACGAAATAGAGAAGGCCAAACGTAACCACCAACCAAAAAATTTGGCTGCTCCAGGTTGATATGTCAAACTGGGGAAGACCGCCAGATGCAGCCTCAACGGCCTGATCGGCATACGGTGTCTCAGCTGCCATTCTGGCCTCCTCGAAAATTATACGATTTACGTTGCGTTCATGACCCTACATAAAGAGGATAATGATCGCCATAACGAAGCCGAATAGACCTGTAGCTTCACAAAGCGCAAAGCCGAGAAGAAGGTTTGTACGCTGTGATGCGGCTGCTGACGGGTTGCGTAGCGCACCCTGTAAGTAGCTACTAAAGACGTTGCCGATACCGATACCGGCACCAATAAGGGCCATAGATGCAAGACCTGCACCGATATACTTTGCTGCTTCTGCTTCCATGATAATTCTCCTTAAGTGATGGAATGTGACGAAGTTAGTGGTCGACGTGATAAACGTCGTTGAGATAAACACAGGTCAAGATGGCAAACACGAAGGCTTGCAATGCGGCGACCAAAAATTCGAGGGCTACGATGCCCAATGTTGCTATGATAGGCAAAATTGCAACGCCCGTCCAGATGCCGCCTAGCCCGACGAGAAAAGCGACAAAACTCGCAAATAATTTCAACATAACATGTCCAGCCATCATATTGGCAAACAGACGCACGCTGAGCGCGACAGGGCGGCTCAAAAACGAGATGATCTCAATCGGGATAATGAGAATATAAAGCGGTAGCGGCAGTCCGGCCGGCGCAAATATCTTAAAGAATCGGAAGCCGTTTTTGATCACGCCGAAGACAAAAACCATAGCAACGACAAATACGGACAAAGCCGCCGTCACAGCCAAGTGGGATGTAAAGGTGAAGCCGTAGGCGTTCATGCCGAGTACGTTGCCGAAAAGAATAAAGAAGAAGAGGGTGAAAATCAGCGGGAAAAACTTTATGGCTTCAGGCCCGGTCGTGTCGTGCAACATGTCGCGGATAAACTCATAGCAAATTTCGCCAACGGACTGCATGCGGCCAGGGATGAGCTTTCGGCGCGTACCAAGACCGAACAATATGATCACACCTAATGTTGCAACGATCATCCATAGGGATGAGTTCGTGAACGTGGTGTCAATAATGCCGAATTTCGGACCCTCAACAAGGGTCTGAATTTCAAACTGCTTCATCGGGTCGTTTGCCACGTCCCTCTCCCTTGTATGCCTGCTTAGACGTCGTCCAGCTTGCTCAATCTCTCTTTTTCAGCGGCTTCCATTGCGAGAACCAATCTGAACGTATTGCGTATGCCAGCGGCGGTTCCCAATATCAAACCCAATATGATAAATACTGGGCTTGTACCCGTGAAGTAATCAATGCCGAAGCCGAGGGCACAGCCCATCAGGACCGCAACAACCAACTCAGTACTAATTCGCCACGCCATTCCAAGAACAGAGTTATCGTTTTCAACTGGCTTTTTATCATCGTGTTTTTTGCGGGCTTCGGTAAGCCGCTGCTCCAAATCACTCAAATTTGATGGCTCAGATTGCTTTGATGAATTTCCATTCTTGTTAGACATAAATTTTACCTGCAATCTTTGAGCATCTCGTGACTGACCTGCCCCTAGAAAGCGCGCGCAACTTACTCGCGGGGCTTCGTGAAGTCAACCGAGGAATAATTGAGTTAAGTTATTGAAATATAAGTATAAAAATAGTCATAATAGAGGTGCGACAATTCTGCCCGCTTCGGGCGCTATCCTCAACTGGTTCTAGTTATGGAATCGCATTGTCAATGGAGCTAAGCGTCATGCGCGCCGGAGGCATAATCAGAGACAGCCGCGCCGCGCTTGCCATTGGGGCGGTCAGGGCCGCGCGTTGTATCGACATGTGTGCGGCGTTCCATTGCGGCGTTGATCTCTGCGCCGACGATAATCACAAATGCTGTGAGCCAAAACCATACCAACAATATGATAACTGCCGATAGGCTCCCGTAGGTTTTATTATAGGTGCCGAAGGTGGCGACAAATCTGGAAAACCCTGCTGAAATGCATATCCATGATAAGGTCGCAAACAAACAGCCGGGCAATACCCAGCGCAGTTTGGCCGGGCGGCGCGATGGTCCGTATAGATACAGCATGTTCACAGCAAATCCGAATAGTGAAATCAGCAATATCCACGGCATGAATTGCGTTACAAGTGCGGCGATGCCTTCGAGTTTTAGAAATGCCAAGATAGCGGGAACACCGACAATGACGGCCAGAGCAACCCACAAAAATACGGTGATACTCAACGTAAAAACTCCGGCCAATGCATAAAAGGCCGCGAGGCTGCGTTTTTCCTTTTCATCATAGGCAATGTTCATAGCCTGCATGATGGCCCGAATGCCAGCGCCCGCACTCCAAAGCGCGATTAGCAAGCCAGCAGCAATCCCCAGCCCGAGTTGCGAGTTTGGCGCGCTGGCAACGGCCATGATTTGTGAATTGAGGATGTCCCAGGCTTGATCCGGCAGAAGACTGGATACGCTCTCCAATTGTTTTTGAACCCGAATTGGATCTGCAACATATCCATAGATTGACAGGCAAGCCGTAATTAGCGGAAAAATCGCGAGCATAGTGAAGAATGCTACGCCGGCTGATATAATCGCGACATTATCATTGCGAATTTCCGCCCAAACATCCTTAGAAATAACCCATAAGTCTTTGCGCGAAAAATCCAGCGGTGAACACGCTACGCACGGTGGTTGTTTTTTCAAAGCCGGACTTACTTTTTGGGCGGGGGCTGCGTTCGCGAAAACACGAGCTGTGTCTCAGTGGATTCGCTGGGCTCGAAGGCGTAGCCATCCAGATTGAAGTCTTTGAGACCGTCCGCGCGGTCGACTCTTTCTTGCATAATCCAGCGCGCCATAAGTCCTCGACCAAATTTCGCGTAATACATCAGGTTGCGAGCATTGCCATCTTTGACGTTCAGGAACTTGGCTTCAATAACCGGCGCATTTACGGCGCTTGGGTCGACGGCTTTGAAATATTCATTAGACGCAAGGTTAATGATTGTTGGGTCGTCATGGCCGGACAGGTCTTTCGCGAGGCTATTAGCGATCTTAGTGCCCCAAAATTCATAGAGGGATTTACCCCGCGCGGTTTTAAGCTTCGTGCCCATCTCAAGCCGGTAGGGCTGTATTGCGTCCAGTGGCCTTAGCACCCCGTAAAGCCCTGATAATATGCGCAAGTGATCTTGAGCAAATGCGAGATCGTTGTCAGAGAGTGTTTTGGCGTCAAGCCCCCAATAAACATCGCCGTCAAATGCAAGTCCAGCGTGCTTGGATGAATTGCTTTGCCCGTCCAGATTAAAGGTTTTGAAGCGTTCGGCATTCAGCACGGCAAGATTATCGCTTATGTGCATGAGCTTTTTCAAATCATCCGCCGATTGCTCTTTGGCAACTTTCGCCAATTCTTTCGTATCGGTGGCAAGGCGCGGCCCTGTTAAGTCCAGCGCCGTGTCGGCTGGATCGAAGTTTAATTTTTTGGCCGGGGAGAGTAATGTTATCATAATAGGATCCTTTCCTCATAACGTCGGACCGAACAATTCGGTTCTGTACGCGTGGGTGCATGATACTTGTCTATCTAAACAGCAAAGCCCATATTTCAAGGCCGCTTGAAACTTTCATTAACTGTCTTTGTCGCTGCACTCGTTGCCGTGTGAGGTTATTCTCAAGAGCATAGGGAGGCTTTTTAGCTGTAAGACCTATACCGTAAGCTACAGTTAAGAGGGATCCAATTCGGCATAAATCTGTCTTAAGGACAGTAGGTCGCGCCATGCATTTTTTTTAAGGGCGGGTTGCCGCAACAAAAACGCCGGATGATAAATGGGAAGCGCTGGGATGGCCGCGCCGCCAATCGTGAGCTCTACCCACTGGCCTCGATTTTTCATAATGCCAGTTTTGCCCGTCATTGCTGAAAACGGAATGCCGCCGACAAGCACAATGATTTTGGGTGATATAAGCTCAATATGGCGCATAATAAACGGCTTGCAATTGGCAACTTCCTCTGCGCTCGGATTGCGGTTCCCCGGCGGACACCAATTGACGATATTGGTAATATATAATGCCTCCTCATTCAGGCCAATTGATGCAAACATCTTATCGAGTAACTGCCCGGATCGGCCGACAAAGGGTTTGCCGGCAATATCCTCGTCCCGTCCGGGCGCTTCTCCGATAATCATTATGCTGGCGTCCGGATTGCCGCGCGCGAACACCGCTTGCCGGGCGTGGTCGCTGATCTCTCCGGCATCAAACCCTGATATGACCTTGTTGAGTTCGCCGAGCGTTTTCGCGTTTCGGGCGAGTTCAGCCGATTGCGGCAACACGGCTATTGATGGTGTTTTAAGCGAGGCGGTAGGCGTCGTTTGACGCCGTTGCGGCTCAGCCTTCGGCCTTGCTTTGACAGACGCGGCCTTAATCTCCGGTGTATCTACTCCGGCGATCTCCCACCATGACAGTATCGATTGCAGCGCCTTTTCCATCTATGTTTTTTTCCGTTTTTTCCTGCTGGTCGATCCAATCACAGCCCTGACATTGTTTTCAACACACGCAATAATATGACCAGCAATATCCTTGCCTGTAGTTTTTTCAATGCCTTCAAGACCGGGCGAGGAATTGACCTCTAATATTTTTGGCCCCTCCTGTGTTCGCAATATATCAACTCCGGCGACTTTCAGTTTAAGCGCCCGCGCCGCTTTGATAGCGGTTGATCGTTCTTCGCGCGTGAGCCGGACTTTGGATGCGATCCCGCCTTGATGAATATTGGAGCGAAATTCGCCTGGCTGCGCTGTACGCAGAATTGCCGCTACGACTTTTCCATCGACAACAAAACAGCGAATATCAGTGCCGCTGGCTTCTTTGACAAATTCTTGAACCAAAAAGTGTGCGTCAAGACCGCGAAAAGCGTCGACAAGTGCGTTTGCGGCCTCACGGGTTTCTGCCAAAATAACGCCCTTGCCCTGTGTGCTCTCAAGGAGCTTTACGACGACGGGCGGGCCGCCGACAAGATCAATGATGCCGGCTGTGTCATGGGGCGATGTTGCAAAAGCCGTATTGGGCATGCCTAATTTATGTTGCGTCAGCACCTGATGCGCGAGGAGTTTGTCGCGTGAATGACCGATGGAAGCGGCTGTGTTAAGGCAGTAAACGCCCATGCTTTCAAACTGACGCACAATCGCCATGCCATAAAAGGTCATGCGCGTTCCGATTCGCGGAATAACAGCATCGTAGCGGGGCAAAGCTTTTCCGTCATAATGGACTTCGGGATTATGGTTGTTAATCGCCATATAGCACCGGCTTGTTTGGATGGTTTCAATAACGTGCCCGCGTTCTTTTGCCGCCTCAATCATTCTCTGGTTCGAGTAGTTTCTGGGCTCTTGAGTCAGGATAGCGATGCGTAGAGGTCGTTGCGGCTTTTCGGTTTTCCGTTGGCGTTTGCGGTACGCGCTAAAATCTAGAACAGGTTGCTGGAATGACACAGACGGAACAACGGAAATAAATTCGGTCAGAGCAGAGCGGCCAAGCAGCATTCGGTATACCATAGCTTCCCGGTTCGTCAGCGTAATATGAATCGGCCATGTTTGACCATTTATCATAATCGGCGTTGAAATCACATAACGGGACTCGGTTTCGCCGTTCGAACTTGTGACAAGACGCCGATCAATCACTTTGGCTGAGCAAATCACCTCGACGGTTGGATCATCCGGGTCGGGGTGCATCACAAACCGGACTTGTGGGTTATCCTCTGTGCCAAAAGGCTCAACGGCTACAGCATGAAGAGCGGATGTGCGCGCCCCGGTATCGACCTTGGCTTTTATGGCTGGCAGGGACAAATCCGGCAGGCTGACCCACTCTTCCCATCCGAGTGTTAAAGGTGTGTCCATAGTGTCTTTCGAACATGTCGTTAAAGCAGGTCTTTACCGCTGTGGTTTTAGCGTCTAATTCAATATCAAAGTTCAGCAGAATTGCGAGTCCTGCTTTGAGAAATGAGAGAGAGAAATAATATGTCTGAGACGGAACCAATGCGCGAAGCGATGGAATATGATGTTGTTATTGTCGGCGCGGGGCCAGCGGGCTTATCCGCCGCTATTCGTCTCAAACAACTGGGCGGCGACGATATATCAGTTGTTGTTTTAGAGAAAGGCTCTGAAGTGGGCGCGCATATCCTGTCGGGTGCTGTTCTTGACCCTGCCGGTCTTGACGCGCTTATCCCGGATTGGAAGGATAAATGCGCACCGATTAAGACGGCTGTAAAATCTGATAAATTCATGTTGTTTGGCGAGGCCGGCGCGGTGCGTGTACCCAATATGGTCATGCCGCCCCTGATGAATAATCATGGTAATTATATTGTCTCTATGGGGAATGTCTGCCGCTGGATGGCAGAACAAGCCGAAGGGCTCGGCGTCGAAATTTTCCCCGGCATGTCGTGCTCCGAACTCGTTTACGGAGACGCGGGTGAAGTCAAAGGCGTTGTCGCGGGCGAATTCGGGTATCAAAAAGACGGCAGTAAAGGCTCAGGATACGAACCCGGCATGGAACTCCTTGGGAAATACGTGCTTTTGGCTGAGGGCGCTCGCGGCTCGCTCTCACAAATTGCGCGCAAACAGTTCAGTCTAGAAAAAGATTGTGAGCCAGCCAAATATGGTTTGGGCATGAAAGAGATATGGGAGGTCAAACCCGAAAACCATAATGAGGGCGAAGTCTATCATTCCGCTGGGTGGCCATTGGGGTGGAAACAGGGCGGCGGAGCTTTTCTATACCACGCGGAAAACAATCAGGTCTTTCTCGGTTATATTGTCGACTTAAATTATAAAAACCCCAATCTTTATCCATACATGGAATTTCAGCGCTGGAAGCACCATCCGGAAATCGCTGAACTCCTTGAAGGGGGCAAACGTGTGGCATATGGCGCGCGCGTTGTTACCAAGGGCGGATTTCAGTCTATCCCCAAAACTATTTTCCCCGGCGGGGCGCTTCTGGGCTGCTCGGCGGGTTTGACGAATTTGCCGCGCATTAAAGGCAACCATAACGCAATGCATTCTGGACGCCAGGCCGCCGAGGCTGCCTTTGCCGCTATTCAGGCCGGACGTTCCGGTGATGAACTGACCGCCTATGACGAGGCGCTGAAAACAGGCCCTGTCGGCAAAGATTTGGCTGCCGTCAAAAATGTTGCGCCGCTCAACGCGCGTTTCGGGCCTCTGCTCGGCGGCATGATGCTGGGCGGTTTTGACATGTGGTTCAAAACTCTGTTCAAAATCAATCCTTTTGGAACGCTCGGACATGGCAAAGATGATGCGGGCAGCACAGGTAAGGCGTCTAAATATAAGCCTATTGATTATCCAAAACCGGACGGGGTGTTGTCTTTTGACCGCCTGACAAATGTAAGCTTCACAGCGACCAACCACAGTGAAGATCAGCCCAGCCATCTGAAGCTCAAAGACCCGTCTATCCCGATCTCGGTTAATTTGCCGGAGTACAATGAACCTGCCCAGCGTTATTGTCCGGCAGGTGTTTATGAGGTTCTAACGGATGATGACGGATTCAATCCGCGCTTTAATATCAACGCGCAAAACTGTATTCATTGCAAGACATGTGACCTTAAGGATCCGAGCCGAAATATTGTTTGGACTGTGCCTGAAGGCGGGGGTGGCCCTAACTATCCAAATATGTAATAGGGCGGCTTATGTTAAAGCATTTTTTGATGATGGCGGCCGCGGCCTCCCTTTTAGCGGGCTGCGCGACCACGTCAGCGGTCTCTGATTTTCCGGATACAACACCGCCTGAAGCCAATCTCTTCGGTGATTTTTTGGTGGGCAGTTACGCTGATCATATTGACGATTCGGCTGCGCGCACCGTTCATTACACGCGCGCTTACAAGCAAGCCAAAGATGATGTGAATTTGGGCCGCCGCGCTGTTACAGCTGCTATAGCCGCAGGCGCTATGAAAGACGCGCGCTCTCTGGCGAAAGAGGTTCTGGACAACCATAAAACAGAACCCATGTCACGGGCTGTTATGGGCCTTCATGCCTTCTCGGCTGGCCAATATGATAAGGCCGAAACCTATTTCGAAACCAGTACAATTGATCTGACCGTGCAAATAATGATGAACCTTATGCGCGGGTGGAATGCAGCCGCGGATGGTCAGCCTGAAAAAGCCCGGGCGATCTTCGCATCGTTAGGCGGCGGCGGATATTTTGAACTGCTGGGGCAACTTCAAACGGCGAATTTGGATGTGTCTCTTGGGAATATTGATGCTGCTAATGAGGTTTTTGACCGCGTAGAAGCGGCGTCTCTGTCGCCGATTGAAACGGCTTTATCGAAAACCCGGGCTTTGTCTGTGGCCGGCGATGTGGAGCTTGCGCGGGAATATATAGAAAAGTTTTCCAGTGATAATGGCGGGTTTGAAAGCGGGCCTGTGCGGGTTTACATGGATATGCTGGCGGCTGGAAAGCCGATTTCTGAGACCTTGTCTGCGCAGCAAGAAGCAGCAAGGGCTCTGACGGAGTCTTCATACGGATTTTTCTTGAGAAACCGTGCGCCCGATGTGGCGGAAATATTCTTGCGCTTCGCGCTTGAACTTGACCCCAATCATGACAAAGCAAAGTTATGGCTCGGTAATTTGCTGGAGAACTCAAACCGTTCAGATGATGCCATGCTGCTTTACACATCCATCAAACCAACCTCGCCCTATGTGGTTTCAGGGAAATTGGCTCAAGCCAATGTTTATTTTGCCCGCGACGAAGATGAAGCTGCGTTAGCTTTGCTTGAAAAGGCCAATGCAGAACATACGTCTTTTGTGACGCGCGAATCGCTGGGGCGTGCGCGTCTCATTCGGGAAAATTATGAAGAGGCTCTCCCGATTTACGACGCCATTGTGAAAAGCATGAGCGATGAAGAGATTCGAAATAATACGCAGCCGCTTTATTTTCGTGGTATTTGCTATGAGCGTCTCAAGCAATGGGATAAAGCGGTAGTTGATTTTAAGCGCGTCTTGGAAATCGACCCCGATAATGCTGACGCGCTGAATTATCTTGGATATACGTGGGTTGACCGTAACGAAAATCTTGAAGAAGCGTTTAAAATGATACGGCGCGCCGTTGAACTTGAGCCAACAAGCGGGGCAATTGTCGATTCGCTCGGTTGGGCGCATTATAAACTTGGCCAATATGAAGCGGCGCGGGTTCAGCTCGAAAATGCCGTGTCTTTGTCGCCGTCCAGTGCGACAATCATCGATCATTTAGGTGATGTTTACTGGAAGTTGGGCCGTTTTCGTGAAGCTGGCTACCAATGGAAGCGCGCGCTTGAATTTGATCCAACGGATGAAGAAAAAGCGCGCATTGATGCCAAGCTTAAGGGCGGCCTGGAAGCGGCCGAGAACCTGCCTTGAAACATGTTGAAACTGCGCGCGCGAAAATCAATCTCACGCTCCACGTTGGCCGGACAATAGCCTGCCAGTCAGACCCGTTTTTCGGCTATCACCCGCTGGATAGTTTGGTCGTGTTCTCTGATCTTGGTGATACGCTATCATGCACGTCTGCAGACGCGGCGTCATTATCTATATCCGGCCCTTTCAGCAGTAGTCTTGGTGACGTTGATACCAATTTGGTGATGAAGGCCTATCGTCTTGCCATGCATGCAGAAACTTGGCATGCAGGCCCTTGCCCACCTCTGGCTTTTCATTTGGAGAAAAACCTGCCTGTGGCCGCCGGTATTGGCGGCGGCAGCGCGAATGCGGCGGCGGCTTTGCGTCTCATGCAACATTATATGGACCTACCCAACAAAACTTGGCGTGATATTGCACTAAAAATCGGATCGGATGTGCCTGTATGTTTATTGTCCCAGACATCACGCATGACAGGAACAGGCGAGAGCGTCACGACCATGCCCGGCCTGGGCTATGTGTATGCAGTCCTCGTTAATCCCGGCGTTGAGATTATGACAGGCGATATTTTTCGGGCCTATGATGCGGGTGATATTCGCGGAACGCCAAGGCCGCAAAAGAGCAGCGGTACCCTTATTGAGCGCGCTCTAGATGGCCGCAATGACCTCGAAGCTCCGGCAATCGCCGCTGCGCCGATCCTAAAAACTGTTTTAGCGGCGCTGAATAATACAAATCAATGCCAGCTTGCCCGTATGTCCGGGTCAGGCGCAACGTGTTTTGGTATCTATCAAGATGCGGCAAGCTCCCGCGGGGCAGCGGCTCAGATTGAGGCTGCATATCCTGCATGGTGGGTGAAAGTAGCTAAGTTTGGCGGCCCGCAATGACGCCGTCCACGCTCTATATCATGGCGTTTGCGTTCGCCCTCTCGCTCGCTGTCAGCGGGTTCATGGTTTATGCGGGCGTCGGGGATGTCCCGGACAAGCGCTCAAACCACGCTAAGATTATTCCAACATGCGGCGGGCTTGGTATTATCGCAGCGCTAGGCGGATTTTTTCTGTTAGTGCCGCAGTTTTTTATGCCCGGTTGGCTCTCACCAAATTGGACATATATCTTAACAGCGTTGTGGGCTGTGGGCTTGCTTGGACTTTGCGATGATATTTTGACCCTTCCGCCGGGCTTGAAATTTACGCTGCTAATATGTCTTTCTGCGGTGGCTGTATGGGCCGTCGGGCCCGTTACAATTCTGCCTTATGCAGCAGAGGGCATAGATATTCCCTATGTTGCGGGTTTTGCGGGATCAGTTTTGTGGGTGTTTGTGGTCACGAACGCCGTAAATTTCATGGACGGCTCAAACGGATTGATGATTGGCGTGATGGGGATTGCATGTTTCGCCCTTGCCGTGATCGGAACGGCGCTGGGCGCAGCGCAATTTGTGTTTCTGCCTCTGGCCTTGGCCTCAGGTTTGCTGGGTCTGATGCCCTATAACGCCCGGCGGTCAGCCATGATATTTTCCGGGGATGTCGGGTCATTGGTCACAGGCTTCGGGTTCGCTGTCGCTGTGCTTTTTTTGTGCAATGAGATTCCCCAAAAAGTTCCGGTGTTTATTGGGCCTGTGTTAATATTGCCCTTTTTGATTGATGTGCTTTTAACGATGCTGCGGCGCGCTCAGAAGCGGGAAAACCTCATGCAGCCGCACAAACAACACCTGTACCAAAAACTGATTGCATCAGGGATGTCGCATTTGGCCGTGGCGGGGCTTTACAGTTTTGTGGGTATGTGCGCCGCGCTTTTTGCCTATGCCATGACCGCGCATGGGTTTCATAGTTTCTCAGCATTTTTCATTTTTCCGGCGCTGATTTACGGCGCTATTTATTATGTGATGTTGGGAAGGCTGGAGCGCAAAAGCGCTTAATTTATTCGCTCGACAACAAAATCGGCGAGGTCTTGCAAAGTGGCCCGCCACGCATTGTCAGGGAAAATATCGAGCGAATCCCGCGCGCCTTTGGCAAATTCACGGGCCAAATCCATTGTCGATTGCAGAGCGCCCGCTTTTCGCAGAAGCGATACAGCCTTCTCAAGATCCACATCTTCTTGCTCATTATCAGCAATGACGCGCTGCCAAAATTCTGTCTCGGCTTCATCGGCGGCTGCATAGGCGCGGATGACGGGCAGGGTGACTTTGCCTTCACGGAAGTCATCGCCGACAGACTTGCCAAGCGCGCTTTCAAACCCGCCATAATCAAGCGCGTCGTCGACAAGCTGGAAAGCAAGGCCGAGTTTCTGTCCATAATCTTTGAGAGCGGTGCGCTCTGCCGCCGGGCGGCCTGCAATGACAGGCGCAACTTCGGTAGCGGCGGCAAACAAAGCGGCGGTTTTTGCGCCGATGACCTGCATATAGGCCTCTTCGGTCATATCAAGGTCGCGGAGCGCGGCGAGCTGCTGGACTTCGCCTTCGGCAATGACGGACGAGGCGGTCGATAAAATACCAAGCGCTTCCATTGACCCGGTTTCAACCATCAGGTTAAAGGCGCGCGCAAACAAAAAGTCGCCAACCAGAATACTGGCGGAATTACCCCAAATGAGATTGGCGGGTTTCTTGCCGCGCCGTAGATTGCTTTCATCTACCACATCATCATGGAGAAGCGTGGCGCTGTGAATAAATTCAACAGCGGCTGCGAGCTTGTACTGACTATCGCCGCTATATCCGCAAAGCTGCGCGCACGACACCGTGAGTAGCGGCCGTAACCGTTTGCCGCCTGCGCCGACCAAATGTTGCGCAAGATCGGGGATAAGCCCGATGGGGCTGTTCATACGCTCTAAAATCAGAGCATCAACAGCGGCCATATCGCCGTCCGCCATAGCCCAGAGCCGTTCTGCGGGTGTTTCCGCAGATGGATGGGTCAATATTTTTGCCGGAGCATTCACGTAAAGATCATCCCTTTATGATTGGCCTATAAACTACGCGCGGTTACACAGTGGGGCAAGGGGATTCGTCACGCAAATCTGCCGCAGGCCTCAATCAATAAAGGTATTACATGAAACCTGTCATAAAAACAACAAATCCGGTTACGCTAAGTTTCGCCGAAGCCGTCTTAAAAGAGGCGGGCATTGATTGCTTCGTCATGGATCAGCATGTCAGCATGATCGAAGGCTCGATAGGCGCTATTCCGCGCCGGATGATGGTCATTGGTGACGATTTGGACGCCGCTATCCGGGCCTTAGAGCTAGCGGGGCTCGAAGACGAAATATTTCGGGGTTAATTGGGCTTGAAATTTGCGGGCATAAGCATAGGTTGCGCGCACGTAGACAAGCCGAGACGCTTCATGACACAATCCCGCACACAACCGCTCTCATTTCAGGGGCTGATCCTGACGCTTCAAGCCTATTGGGCCGACAAAGGCTGCGTGATCTTGCAGCCCTTTGATACAGAAGTTGGCGCCGGGACATTGCATCCGGCAACGGTTCTGCGCTCACTCGGGCCAAAGCCGTGGAATACGGCCTATGTGCAGCCCTCGCGCCGCCCGGCGGATGGCCGTTACGGCGAAAATCCGAACCGCTTGCAGCATTACTACCAGTTCCAAGTGGTCATGAAGCCCAATCCGCCAAATTTGCAGGATCTTTATTTAGGCTCGCTTGACGCAATCGGTATTGACCGCGATCTTCATGATATCCGCTTTGTCGAAGATGATTGGGAAAATCCAACCGTCGGCGCGTGGGGGCTAGGCTGGGAGGTTTGGTGCGACGGGATGGAAGTCTCGCAATATACCTATTTTCAGCAAGTCGGCGGACTGGATCTCGACCTCGTCTCCGGCGAGTTGACCTACGGTCTTGAGCGCCTCGCCATGTATGTGCAGGGCGTGGAAAATGTTTATGACCTTGCTTTCAATGATGACGGGGTCAGCTACGGGGACGTGTTCCATCAAAACGAAGTCGAGCAATCGACCTATAATTTCCAGCATGCCAATGTGGATTTCATCCGCAAAAAATTCGAAATGGCCGAGGAAGAATGTCACTATTTGCTCGGCCTCGATACACCGCTCCCGCTCCCGGCCTATGAGCACGCGCTCAAGGCCTCCCATTTATTTAACCTGCTCGATGCGCGCGGCGTCGTCTCACCAACGCAGCGGCAGGAATATATCAAACGGGTGCGCGATCTGGCCAAAGGCTGCGCGGAAGCCTACGCGGCGGGTGAGCGGGAGCCGGCCGTATAATGGCACCTCTTCAAAAACATATTCGCAAATTTGCGCGGACCATGCGCTCAGAGCCGACAAAAGCCGAGCACAAAATGTGGGACAGTTTACGCGACTATAAGGCTGATGGGTTTAAGTTCAGGCGGCAAGTGCCATTTGATAATTACATCGTTGATTTTGCCTGTCACAGTGCGCGCCTGATTATTGAAATCGATGGACATACCCATACTGGGGACGACGAGATTGCATATGATAAACAACGCCAAGCTTTTTTAGAGGGTAGAGGTTACACAGTTCTGCGGTTTTGGAACGAGGATGTATTTCAAAGCCTTGACCAAATTATTGCAGAAATTGAAACCTATTTGATGCCCCCCACCCCTAACCCCTCCCCGCGAGGGGGAGGGGTT
>CAYGRF010000046.1:4162-19274 GCA_964352275.1 uncultured Caulobacterales bacterium | reverse complement strand
CATCTAATGACATATTATTCCGGAAAAACGGCGTTTATTACGGGCGCGGCCTCAGGCATTGGCTTGGCCTTGGCTAAAGCACTTTGCGAGCAGGGCGGCAATGTTATGATGGCTGACATTGACGGCGACGCGCTCGCGGCGGCTTCAGAAACGCTCTACCGGTTCGGCAGCCAAATCGCGACCTGTATCTGTGATGTCGGGGATGCGGCGTCTGTGAAAGCCGCAGCAGATGCGACTATAGCGGCCTTTGGGGCAGTGCATATCGTCGTCAATAATGCCGGGGTGGGACTTTCCGGAAATACAGGGGCGACAGACCTTGAGGATTGGCGCTGGATTGTTGATATCAACCTTCTAGGCGTAGTTTACGGCGTCGAGGCGTTTACGCCGCTTATACGCGCTCACGGTGAGGGCGGGCATATCATCAATACGGCCTCTATGGCGGGCCATACTACCATGGCAAAAATGAGCCCCTATCACGCCACAAAATTTGCCGTTGTCGGCTATTCCGAAAGCTTGGCGCAGGAGTTATCTCCGGAGAATATACATGTCAGCGTGCTGTGTCCGACGTGGATTAAAACCAAGATCGCCGATGCGAGTGACAATCGCCCGTCGGCTGCGGGCGAGAACGACAATAAATACAGCAAGCTGTACCAGATCACCAAGGCGCTTGTCGATAATGGTATGGAGCCGGATAAGTTTGCCGCGCTTGTGCTTGAAGCGGCGCGGCGCAAGCAGCTTTATGTCTTTAACGATCCGGAAACGCGCGGCGCTATTGATGTCCGCCGTGATGCGATACAGGCAGATTATGATGCGAGCCTGTCCATCTTGAACGGACTCACATAAAAACGGCCCCCCGAAAGGGGAGCCGCAGTCTCTCTCTTATGCTAACGTCTATTTCTTCGGCTTGGGCGCTGGTGCATCGGATGTATTTGTTGACATAGCCCCCGCTGCAAGGCTGCCAAGATCACCGCCCGATATGCCAAGCTCGTTCATGAGCGCGTCAATCAGCGGAGCTTGGCTACGGTAACGCAAAGCTGCGGCCACGGCTTGGTCAGCAACGCCGCCTTGGCCCGCTCCGTCAGAGCCTGCGGTGCCAGACCCGCCGCCAAGGCCGTCAACATGCAGGATTTTAATCCCGTCAATATTCTCAATCGGTTTGACGGATTGGGCGATGATTTCCGGCATGGCTTTGATCAGCTCAATCTTGATCTGCATGGCGATTTGTTCCGGCGAGAGGATATTGGCCGCGTCATTGACCGCCTTCTTACCTTCGGCCTCGACGCGGTATGTGGCTTCAAGCGCGTCGGCTCTCAGCTTTTCTGCATCTGAATCCGCTTGTGCGCTGATGCGAACTCTCTCTGCCGCGCCTTCCGCGACAATGCGAACCGCATCGGCTTGATCAGACGCCGCCTGCTTTTCGGCCTCGGCGGCGACAGTGATAGCAATCGCGGCTTGTTCCGCCGCCTTACGGGCTTCGATCAACTCGATTTGCTTGTCCCGCTCCGCGACCTCTGTCGCTTGAGCAGTTGTGACCTCTTCCAATGCTGTTACCGCAAGGGCTCGGGCCTTATCAGCCTCAGCATCGGCGACAGATTTTTCGCGGGATTTTTCCGCAATCGCAATATCGCGGGATTGCTCGGCCAGAGCGACTTGCTTCTCTTTTTCAACATCCGCCTCGCGCACTTTTTGTTCAGCCATAATCCGAGCCTGACGGGCTTCGCGATCACGGTCAGCTTTTTCAGTTTCGATTTGCGCCAACTGTTCAGCCGCGCGCATTTGTATAGCGCGTTCCTGTTCTAGGCGTGCATATTCCTGATCGCGGGAGATTTCGAATTTTTGCTGTTCCGCATCAAGGTTTTTACGCTGAATAAGAACTTCGGTTTCCTGCTCAATATCGTTGCGCTTTTTACGCCGCTCTTCGATTTCCTGAGTTAGCTTGGTTAAACCTTCGGCGTCAAACGCATTATCGGGATTGAAGAACTCTTTATTGGTTTGGTCAAGCCCGGTCAGCGAAACAGACTCGAGCTCAAGACCGTTTTTGAGAATGTCTTCTGAGACCGCGGCTTGCACTTTTTGTACAAAGTCTACGCGCTGCTCGTGGAGCTCTTCCATGGCCATTTCAGCAGCCACAGCCCGCAAGGCATCAACAAATTTGCCTTCGACAAGCTCTTTGAGGGCTTCAGGGTCAATGGTTCGGCGTCCCAAGGTCTGGGCGGCATTGGCGATAGATTCGACGGTCGGCTGAACCCGGACATAAAACTCAGCTTGCACATCGACGCGCATACGGTCTTTGGTGATCAAAGCCTGTTCATTGGCGCGGCGCACTTCGAGCCGCAGCGTATTCATGTTGACGGGAATGATTTCGTGCAGGACGGGGAATACAAGTCCGCCGCCATTCATGATGACTTTTTGTCCGCCAAAGCCTGTCCTAACATAGGATAGTTCCTTTGATGAGCGTTTGTAAAGCCGCGCGAATATAAGCCCAATGGCCATGAGGGCGACAAATACAATGCCGATCATGCTGCCAATTCCCATTAAACTCTGTGTCATTCCTTGCTCCGTTCTATGTGTCTAAACTGTCTGACATTGCGGCATTTGTATTTTCTATGGCCTTATAAATGGCCCCGCTCTGCCGGACGATGATGATTTCCGTCCCCTGATTCAATATGACCTCTGCATCGTCGGGCTCGACCCGAAGATAATGCGATTGCCCGAATTTGTCTGTCAGCTTGGCTTCAGCTGCCAAACCTGATTTAGCATGCCCTTGCGTAATCACTGCGACTTTACCGATAAATTGACGTTGGCTAATGGCTTCGGTTTCCTCTTTCGGCATGATCTTGGCAATACCAAGACCGAGATGGCGCGTAACGGGCAAGGCGATAAGAAAAGCCGGGATTGAGGCGAGCCATGCCGGGAGCGGCGCGCCGAGTAAGGTGCCTGCTGCGCCCTGTACCGCAAAACCTGTGAGACCAAACGCGGTCAATATAATCACAAGTAATACGAGGACAGGCACCTTGCCTACGCATAGCCACCCTAGGAGTTGACTAAGCGGCCCCGGGCTTGGGGCGTCAAGTATACCGTCAACGTCCAGCGGCCCTGCGGAAATATCGCCGTCAACATCCAGATCGAGGTCGGCATCTATATCGACATCGAATTCCGGCACTACTGAGTCGATCGCCGCTGATGCAGGCATGCCCATTAGAGTGCCGATAAGCTCAACGAGGGTAATAACAAGCATCAACCCAATCGCAACGGCAAACGGCGTTGTCGCCGGGGACAGGAATGTGTCTAGCATTGTGTCTCCTATTTGGTGGCTTTAAGCGCCGCGAGACGTTCTTTAATACGGTTGTCCCGCGCGATGTCCTCAAGCTCGGCCAACTTTTTGGCCGTGTCTGCGTCCGTGCCCGCCGTTCCGGATACACCTGTTGCGCCGTGCAGCACACGGTTAAAGGCATTTTCAGCGTGTTCCGCGCGGCGATCAGGTGTAGCAGCGGCTTCACCGGTACGCGTCGGAGCGCCGGGAGCGGGACGACTGTCGAGATAGGTTTGCAAATCGCCCTCCATTTCATGCCGCCGTCCAGTGAGGGCCGCGACGTAGCTTTCCAGTTCTGTTTCCTCCGTAGCGTGATCTTTGACGGCATCTTCCAGTATCGGGATTTGCGCTTCTATGTCGATCTGCTTTGATATGGCCGCTTCGGCGAGATCGTCGCGGTTTTCCGTCACCGCTAAGCGAATTTTATCAGCCAGGTCATCATGCTTAGCGCCCGCTTCCATCAGGCGTTTATTGGCGTGATGTTTGTTGGCGATGACAAGCCCGAGTTCGCTGCGGACATCATCTATCGCGACATCAACTTCGCGTATGGCTTCTTTCATTACCGTCTCTGGTGATTTATTTTCTACGGCATCAACCACGGAATTTACACTTCCCGATATGAGGCGTTTCACGCGTCCTATAAGTTTCTCAGCCATGTTATGCTCCTTTTTGTTTGTCTTTAGTCAGTTTGATCAGGTCAAGTATTTCGAGAACAGGTGTTAAACGGTCATTGATGGCATCCGGGTCGTAACAGCGGTTTTTTGTCGTCAGGCCCAGTTCTACTGTTTCTTGCACAAATTCGAATATGTAATCGAGTAAGGCATTTTCAAATTTTCGCGCGGCATCTACGAGTACCTTTTCGTCCTCATTGGCGTCCATGTCGACACCTGTATAGGCGATGGCGACGATTTCGGGAATACGGTCATAAATTTTCGTAAGAAAATTAGATCGAAGACCAGTCATTAGCTCAATACGGCGATTGAGCCTCGCCGATGCGCGCAGCATGTCCCGGAACATATAGGTTGCCTCAACAACATCATGCCCGCCTTGCTGCCTGCGTTGCTCCGCATGTAATAAGGCCCTTAGCTTTTCTGACGGACTTACTGCGTCTTCGATGTCAAGCTCTGCCAGAAACGCAGCATCATCACTGCTGACGCGAACGGATAATGTAGATGTTTTCATACCTATCTCATTTGTCTGTATATGTATACATAAGCAATCATTCGTATAATGTCAAGGATAATCGTACACATTATGATGCGGTAATGTGGATGAGACCTAATGTGCGGGGAGGGGGCGGTGCGTGGTATGCTGCGTCATGCAATTGCATGAATTGACACAATAGGAGCCTCTCATGTCAAAAACATTATTTATTCTACCCGCAGCAGCCATTGTGATGCTCGGCGCGTGTACTACCACAGGTAACACAGAGCGCGGCGCGGTCATCGGAGCGAGCGCAGGCGCGGTTATCGGCGCAATCATCGGAAACAATACGGGAAGCGGCGATGCTGAAACAGGCGCGGCTATCGGCGCCGTGGTTGGCGGTGCGGGCGGGGCTTATGCGGGATCTCAAAAAGACAAGACTATGCACTACCCGCCGCAAACCCGGCGCGGCTCAAACGGTCAAACGCTATATTTTGATCAGCAAACGGGCCGATATTTCTATGTGGATAGCCGAACCGGAAAGACCTATTTTGAAAATGGTGATTTCCGGAGTTAGTTTTCACACAGATGATTAACAAAGGAAGGGCGTCTCATAAGGGACGCTCTTTCTTGGTGCTATGTCTATTAAATTGGCGCGCAGGCCTCATCCAGCCATTTAGCGGTAGCGGGCTGAACACGCGGCTTTATCGTCTCTAATACCCGTACATGATAGGCGTTAAGCCAAGCGCGCTCCTCGCCGTTAAGCAGTGCCGTATCAATCAAATCCCGATGGATAGGCGCAAGGGTCAGGACTTCAAATCCCATCATCGGGCGCTCGCCGCCGTCAATATCCGCCGCTTCTGTCACATATTGCAGGTTTTCGATACGGATGCCGTAACCGCCTGTTTTGTAATATCCCGGCTCATTGGATACAATCATGCCCGGCTCCAGCGCGACTTTATTCGGCATTTTTGAAATGCGCTGCGGGCCTTCATGAACGCCTAAAAACACGCCGACGCCGTGGCCGGTGCCGTGGTCATAATCCAGCCCTTTTGCCCACAGCGCCATACGCGCCAGAGCGTCAAGATTGCTGCCTGTGGTGCCTTTGGGGAACCGCACAACAGACAGAGCGATATGGCCTTTTAAAACCAAGGTAAAGCGCTGCCGCATCTCGTTGCTCGGCGTGCCGATCGGTACGGTTCGCGTGACATCCGTTGTGCCGTCAACATATTGGCCGCCGCTATCGATAAGAAAGAGGCTGCCGCGCTCTAGTTTTGCCGTAGTGGCCTTGCTGACGCGGTAATGCACAATTGCGCCGTTTGCGCCTGCGCCGGAAATGCTCTCAAATGAGAGATCCCGCAAAAGCCCGGTGTCAGCGCGAAAACTCTCCAGCTTTTGCGCCGCTGCGATCTCGTCATACTGTCCACTTTGAGCCTCTGTATCCAGCCAGTGGAGATAATGTGTAAGCGCCGCGCCGTCGCGAACATGGGCTTCGGTTGTTCCTGCAATTTCTGCGGCGTTCTTTTTGGCTTTGGGCAGGGCTACCGGATCCATGCTGCGAATAATTTCTGCCCCTGCGGATTTGAGCTGCTCAAAATACCACGCTGCGCTGACAGAGGGATCGGCGATGACTTTCTTGCCGGATAATTCCTTTAGGCCGTCTTCCAGTGCGTCATCACCGTGAAGTGTTACGTGAATGCCAAGATGTCGGCGTACTTCATCTGTAATTTTTTGAGGATTGATAAACAGGTCGACATGACCGTCTGCCTTCAGAATAGCCGTGGAGAGCGGCAGCGGCGTACACATAACATCGCCGCCGCGAATATTGAGCAGCCAGGCAATAGAGGCTGGCGCGGTGATCAGGGTTGCATCGGCCTGTTTTTCAGCGAGCGCTTTGCCGATGCGCGCGCGCTTATCGGCATGATTTTCTCCGGCAAATTCCATGGGCTGAACGCTCACCGGCGCAGATGGTGCCGCCGGGCGGTCTGTCCAAGCCGTGTCAATTGGGTTGCTGCCGAGTGCTTTTAATGTGCCGCCAACAGACTCTACGGCCTTTTTAAGCTTGGCCAAGGCGTCCGGGCTGTGAAGGCGGGGATCATATCCAATGATTTGACCCGCTTTGACAATATCTTTCAGCCAGGCTGTGATGCCGTTATCTTCCAGCCGTTTATAAGCAAATAAATTTTCATCAACCTGAGCGCCGACCTGCAACGTGTAACGCCCATCGACGAAAACGGCGGCGGCGTCTTGCATGACAACCGCGGCGCCTGCCGAGCCGGTGAACCCGCTGACCCACATTAAGCGCTCATTACAGTCGGGCAGATATTCGTTTTGATATTCATCCTCATGAGGGACTAAAAACCCGTCAAGACCTGCCGCTTTCATCGAAGCGCGTAATTTCGGCAGGTTCCGCCGCCCGAAATCGGGCCCGCCCTGAACATCAAAATTTTGAAACATGTGTCTATCCATTTCTATTACCCGCGCAGAAATGACAGAGATAAGATGAGCGGTCAATGTCCCCATTGCCCCGGCGTGAATCTCGTGCTTTAAAGGCGCATGAAAACGAAAACATGGTTGGCGCTACTGGGCGCTGTGTCTGTTGCCGCCCTCGCGGGCTGTGCGGACAATGCGGGCGAGATGAAACAAGACGATAAGAGCGAGGCGGCTGCGGCTTTCCCGTCGACCTACGCGCCTATGCCGTCTGAAACAACGCTGATTACCAATGCCTATATTATTGACGGTCTTGGCGGCGAGATTGAAAACGGCAATATTTTGATTGTCGACGGAAAAATTTCGGCTGTATCTGACAGCCCCATCACGGCGGACAATATCAGCACAACAATTGATGCGGCTGGGCGCTATGTGACCCCCGGGATTATCGATATTCACTCCCATCTGGGTAATTATCCATCGCCGTCTGTGAATGCCCACAATGACGGCAATGAAGTTACCAGCCCGAATACGGCCGAAGTCTACGCCGAGCACGGCGTTTGGCCGCAAGACCCCGGTTTTGATGAAGCTCTGCAAGGCGGCGTGACCACGCTGCACATCCTGCCCGGTTCTGCCAATCTCTTTGGCGGGCGGGGCGTTACCCTGCGCAATGTTCCGGCTCGCACGGTTCAGGCCATGAAGCTGCCTGATGCGCCTTATACGCTGAAAATGGCGTGCGGCGAAAACCCGAAACGGGTTTATGGCCAAAAAGGCGGACCGGGCTCTCGCATGGGCAATGTTGCGGGCTACCGTAAAACTTGGATTAAAGCGCAAGAATATCAAAACAAGCTCGCGAGCGGCGATGATGTTAAACGCGACCTACAGATGGAAACGCTTGCCGGCGTTTTAAACGGCGAAATTCTTGTGCAAATGCATTGCTACCGCGCGGATGAAATGGCGCTGATTTTAGATCTGGCCAAGGAGTTTGATTACAAGGTCACGACGTTTCACCACGCTATTGAAGCCTATAAAATCGGTGATTTGCTGGCCGAGTCCGGCACGTGCGCGGCCATGTGGGCGGATTGGTACGGTTTCAAAATGGAAGCCTATGACACCATCCGCGAAAACATTCCGTTTGTTCACGCGCAGGGTGCGTGCGCTATGATCCATTCCGATAGTGATATGGGTATCCAGCGCCTTAACCAAGAAGTTGCAAAAACATGGTCTGACGGCAATAAGGCCGGCCTTGATATATCCCGCGCCGATGCGTGGACGTGGCTCACATCCAATCCGGCCAAGGCGCTCGGTATTGATGAACAAACCGGATCGTTATCAACAGGCAAACGCGCCGATATTGTGCTCTGGTCAGACGAGCCGTTTTCCGTCTACGCCCGTCCTGAAAAAGTGTTCATCGACGGCGCGCTCATGTTTGACCGTGAAACCGGACTTAAACCGGTCAGTGATTTCCGGCTTGGCCATCCGTCGGTGACAAGCCGGCCAACCGGTAGCGGGGAATAGGGCTATGACTATGAAACGTACATTATCACTGCTCCTGACGACATGTCTGTTTGCGGCCAGCGCCGCCGCGCAAACGGTTATTGTTAAAGATGCCAAAGTTGTCACCAATGAGGCGGCAGGCACATTTGAGACCGCGACGGTTGTCATCACCGATGGCCGCCTAACGCAAATAGGCTCGGATGTTTCGATCCCTGATGGGGCTGACATTATTGACGGCGCGGGCCATTGGGTCACGCCGGGACTGTTTGCACCCTTTGCGCGTATCGGCCTTGTGGAAATTAGCGCTGAGCGCTCCACCAATGATACCCGTGCCTCCAAAGCCGCAACATCCGTGAGCGAGCTTGCGGCCGATAGTTTTAACCCGCAATCTCCTGTCATTGATATCACCCGCGTCGAGGGCATTACCCATGCCGCAATCGCCGGATCGTCAAGCCACAATATTTTTGCGGGGATTGGCAGCGTGATCAATACCAGTGGTAGCTTTGGCTCGGTTATGGACGACAAAGCGTTTGTTTTTGTTGAGCTAGGAGAACGGGGAGCCCGGATTGCAGGCGGCTCCCGCTCAGCGTCTTTGTCGCAGCTTCGCGCGGCGCTTGATGATGCATTGCGTTACCCCGCCCGTTACGGCGGCCCCGATGATGGGGACGCGCTAACACGCCGAGATGCTGCCGCCCTTGCGCGTGCTGCGCGCGGTCAAATGCCGATGGTTATAACCGCAGACCGGGCCGTTGATCTTTTGAAGATTATTGATTTGAAGCAGGATTATGGCGGACTGGATATTATCGTACTCGGCGCGGCTGAAGGCTGGATGGTCGCCGATCAAATTGCCCAAAGTTACCTCAAAGTGATGATCGACCCGCATGATAACCTTCCCAGCAGTTTTGATAACGTTGCCGCTCGGCTTGATAATGCCGTCTTGCTGAAAGCAGCGGGCGTAGAATTTGCCTTTATGAGCCGCTCATCCGAGTTTTCCCATAATATACGATTATTGCCGCAACATGCGGGCAATGCCGTGGGCAATGGCCTCGATTGGGATACCGCCTTTCGGGCGATTACTGTCACTCCGGCGTCTTGGTTCGATGTCGATGTTGGCACGCTGGAAATCGGCGCGCCTGCTAATCTCGTGGTATGGGACGGCGACCCGCTTGAAGTGACGTCGTCGCCGGAAATGATCATGATAGACGGCCAGCGCCAATCTGCCGCTTCGCGTCAAACCGAGCTACGCGACCGCTATAATCCGACAAGCGGAGAAACCAAGCCGCATAAATATCGGTAAGTTTCACCGGTACCTGCCAGCGCCGTTTTTTAGGCGTTGGTAACTATAGCTATAGACGGGATATTAGAACCGTTCATAGTAAAAGATCCGAATGGCAACGGGTTCAATATCATCCTACGCGCGCTTGAAAAAAGAGCGGCTCTATCTGCACGCCCTTGATGCGATGACGGACGGCGTTCTGATTTATGATGTTGATGATATCATTATTGAGGCCAATTCGGCTTATAAAGCATTTTCGCGAGCTTTTGGGGTTGAGTGCCGGATTGGTATGACGCGCCGTGATTATATCGGGGCATTTGTTGATACAGGACGATGGAATACCGGTGATGCTTCACGTGAGCAAAGTATTACCAAGCATATTGAGACAAACAAAGACTTACGCGGCATAGATGAAGAGCATGTCAGTACGCCGGACGGCAAGCATTACCTGAGGCGAACACGTTCCATAGACGGCGGCGGTAAAATTGTCACCGTTACGGATGTCACAAAAATCAAAGAAGCGCAGAAAAAAGCCGAAGCGGCTGAGCAAGCGAAGTCCGAATTTCTAGCCAATATGAGCCATGAGATACGAACGCCGCTCAATGGTATTTTAGGTATGACGGAAATTTTAGGACAGAGTAACCTGCCTGACCGTGAAGCCAATTTTGTCGATATAGTTCAGCGCTCCGGTGTTTCGCTCCTGACGATTATCAATGACATTTTGGATTTTTCCAAAATCGCCGCAGGCAAGCTCAATTTGGAGGTCGCGCCTTTTAGTCTGCGCGATAGTATCGAGGATGTCACCGCGCTTTTATCGTCCAAAGCGTCCGAAAAGGGTATTGAAATTTTATACCGGATACAGCCCGGACTGCCGGATAGTCTTATGGGCGATTCCGTTCGGCTTCGCCAAGTGCTTATCAATCTTGTGGGTAATGCCATTAAGTTTACGCCAAAAGGCCATGTTCTGATCAATGTCCGTGGACAATCATCACGCGGCAGTGTTGCGATGCGTATTGATGTAAAAGACACAGGTATTGGCATACCGAAAGACAAGCTTGAGCATATTTTTTCCAAATTCAGCCAAGTTGATGCGAGCACGACGCGGCAATATGGCGGCACGGGCTTGGGCCTGAGTATCGCATCGAGTATCGTCCGGCTTATGGGCGGCGATATTCACCTGACCAGTGAACTGGGCGCAGGCTCTACATTCACAGTTGAGTTTAGCCTACCTATAGACAAAAACGCCTCTGAGGATGGGACTATTAAATCTGACAGCACGGCTGGCTTGCAAGAAAAAAATGTGCTCCTCATTGATGATAACCATACCAGCTTGACCATTCTCAAAGAGGTGTGCTGCGGGTTTAAAGCGCGTCCAATCCCGACAGATTCTGGCGCTAAAGCGCTGGATATTATCAAAAAGGCGCGCGCCAAAAACATCCTGATTGATTTGGTCATCGTCGATTATGATATGCCGCATATGACGGGTGAAGAGTTTACGCAAAACATGTGGGGCCTTCAGGGCTGTCAGGATATTCCTGTCATAATGCTATCGTCGGTGGATAGGCCTGGGCTTGAACAGAGCATGCGGGACGCGGGCGTTCTCGCCTATGTGCGAAAGCCCGCCAGACGCTCAGAATGGCTGGCAGCACTAGCGGCTTATAATGATGCTGCGCAGCATGGCCAACGCCGTGCCATTAAACGTGATACGCCCGCACTCACAAAATTACTGGATAATGTCGCCAAGCTTGAGATTACCCCGGCGGCAGAGCGGCCCATTGATAAAAAACATCGCGCGGAGCGGCTTGATATACTCGTTGCGGAAGACAATGAAACCAATCAGTTTTACATTAGCCACGTGTTGGACGGTCTTGGTTTGAGTTACGAGATTGCGAAAAATGGCCGCGAAGCCGTTGATATGTGGGCGCAGCATAAACCCCGCTTTGTCCTGATGGATATTTCTATGCCGGAAATGAATGGCTATCAGGCCACAGAGGCGATCCGCGTGCAGGAAAGCGCCAGGGGGAGTCAAAACCGAACGCCGATTGTCGCTTTGACCGCGCATTGTCTCAAAAGCGATAAAGAGCGCTGCCTTAATCACGGAATGGATGACTTTCTTGGCAAACCCCTATCAATTATCAGGCTCAAAGATATGTTGAAAAAATGGGGTATTATAACCTCTCAGCCCGAACGAAAAAGCGCTTAAAGTCTTTATAAATCGCCGATTTTAACGCGATAATAACCATATTTCGGTCATGTAACGCGGATGGAGCGTTTGCATCATATCCGGAAGTCTTGGCCCGTCGCCGCGCTTTGTATCTTCTATATTTACTTAGCCTTCCATGCGCTCAGCGGCAATCAGGGCCTTGTGAGCTGGGTCGAGTATGAAAACAATATTGTACATTACCAAACCCAAATCGACGCTGCGCAAGAACGGCGCAAAACGCTCGAAGCCCGTACCGATGCTCTGCGCGCCTCGCAGCTTGATCTCGATGTCTTGGATATAAAGGCGCGCGAGCAGGCATTTTTATCCCGCCCGGAAGAGATAACGATCTGGCTGAATACAAAACCTTCATCAGAACTCTCTCCAACCCCATAGACTTTCGCTCTAAACCTATTATTGTAAAGGCCTGCATAAATGACAGCGCTGGACATTGCGCTGAATATTGCGCATAAACTGCGCCTGACAGGAGATCACATGGCTGCCAAAAAAGCGTCTGCAAAGACATCCAAACCCCTCAAAACAACGAAAGAAGAAATGCTCGAATTTTATCGGGATATGCTTCTTATTCGCCGGTTCGAAGAAAAGGCCGGGCAGCTTTACGGCATGGGGCAAATCGCGGGCTTTTGTCATTTGTATATTGGCCAAGAAGCGGTGGTTACGGGCGTGCGCGCCGCAATGAAAGAGGGCGACCAAATGATCACCTCTTATCGTGATCATGGCCACATGTTGGCCTGTGATATGGATCCCAAAGGCGTTATGGCTGAACTGACCGGGCGCTCCGGCGGTTATTCGCGCGGTAAGGGCGGCTCCATGCATATGTTTTCCACAGAAAAGCATTTCTACGGCGGCCACGGCATTGTCGGCGCGCAGGTGCCGCTCGGGGCCGGATTGGCGTTTGCGAATAAATATAATGATAATGGCGCGGTCAGCGCGGCGTTTTTTGGCGACGGCGCGGCTAACCAAGGACAGGTCTATGAGACCTTTAATATGGCGGAGCTGTGGGATTTGCCTGTGGTGTTTGTGATAGAAAATAACCAATACGCCATGGGTACATCGGTTGAGCGCTCATCATCTGAAACCGAGCTGTATAAGCGCGGGATCAGCTTTGGCATTGAAGGCGTACAAGTCGACGGTATGAATGTTTTGGCGGTGCGCGATGCGAGCATTAAAGCATTTGAACATGCGCGCTCCGGAAACGGGCCAATGATTTTAGAGATGAAAACTTACCGCTACCGCGGCCATTCTATGTCCGACCCGGCTAAATACCGCACGCGCGATGAAGTCCAGGAAATGCGCGGCGAGCGCGACCCTATCGATGCGGCCAAGGCCCGTATGTCCGATGAGGGCTGGGCGGATGCTGACGCGCTCAAGGCGATTGATAAAGAGATCAAGGCGATTGTAGCGGAGGCCGCAGAATTTGCCCAAAACAGCCCGGAGCCGGATCCATCCGAACTTTATACAGACGTATTGTTGGAGGCGTAAAATATGCCGATTGAAATTTCTTATCTTGCCGCGAGTATTGCTCTGTTTGGGGTTATGATCCTCGTCCAAGCGCTGTTTTCAAATCTTGAGCATAGGCTTGGCGATTTGGCCGGCGCGCGCGATGGTATTGTTGATAAAAATCCGCGTACAATGCGGGCGAAGCGGGCTAATCAAAATATGATTGAGAGTTTGCTCATTTTTGCTCCGCTTGTTTTAATCGCGGTGCAAACAGGCCGCCTATCTGAGACAACGGCGATGGGCGCGGCGCTCTTCTTTACCGGGCGGATCGCTTACGCGCCGCTTTATTGGTTTGGCGTTCCGTGGCTGCGAACGATTGCATGGACCGTGTCTCTCGTGGGTACTTTGATGGTTTTCTCTGCTGTCTTACCGTTTTCAGGAGGCGCGTAATGGCGATTGATATTCAAATGCCGGCGCTCTCCCCGACCATGGAGGAGGGCACGCTCGCCAAGTGGATGGTCAAAGAAGGCGACGCGGTGGCGTCCGGTGATATTCTGGCGGAAATTGAGACCGATAAAGCGACCATGGAAGTCGAAGCGATTGACGAAGGCGTGGTTGGTAAAATCCTGATCGCGGACGGCACAGAAAACGTCAAAGTCGGCACAGTGATTATGCAGCTCTTGGAAGAGGGCGAGGATGCAGGGGATCTGTCTTCTACTTCCTCTGATAGTTCCGCTGACATCTCCCCCGCAGGCGAAGAAGACAAAGAAACGCCTGCCCCTGAACCTCGAGCCGAGCCTTCGCCCAAGGCCCAAACTGTGCAATCAGAACCCGACATCCCCACCAATATCAAAATGGTGCCGACAACGGTGCGCGACGCTCTGCGCGACGCTATGGCTGAAGAAATGCGCCGTGATGATAAAGTCTTTGTCATGGGCGAGGAAGTCGCCGTCTATGAGGGCGCGTATAAAGTTACCCGCGAATTGCTCAAAGAATTTGGTGAGCGCCGCGTGGTTGATACGCCGATTACCGAGCACGGATTTGCCGGCATTGGCGTCGGCGCGGCCATGGGGGGCCTTCGCCCGATTGTCGAGTTTATGACCTTTAACTTCGCCATGCAGGCCATCGACCATATAATCAACTCTGCCGCCAAGACGCTCTATATGTCCGGCGGACAGATGCGCTGCCCGATTGTATTTCGCGGCCCGAACGGCGCCGCGTCCCGCGTTGGCGCGCAGCACTCACAGGATTATTCGAGCTGGTACGCCCATGTTCCGGGCTTGAAAGTCATCGCGCCTTATGACGCGGCGGACGCGAAAGGGCTGCTCAAAGCCGCTATTCGCGACCCGAACCCTGTTGTGTTTTTAGAGCATGAACTGCTTTACGGTGACACGGGTGATGTGCCGGATATGGATGATTTCCTGATTCCCATTGGCAAAGCGAAAATCCGCCGCGAAGGCGCTGACGTCACGATTGTGACCCATTCCCGCATGGTTGGCCATTCCCTTAAGGCCGCAGATACGCTGGCGGAGCAGGGGATTGACGCCGAAGTCATTGATCTGCGCACGCTCCGCCCGCTGGATACAGCAACCGTGATTGAGAGCGTCAAGAAAACCAACCGTATTGTTTGCGCCGAGGAAGGCTGGGGCCAGCACGGCGTCGGCGCGGAAATCGCGGCCGTTGTCATGGCCGAAGCCTTCGATTATCTCGACGCCCCGCCAACACGGGTACACCAAAAAGACGTGCCCTTGCCTTATGCGGCGAATTTGGAAGCGCTGTCTTTGCCGGGGCC
>CAYGRF010000046.1:0-4062 GCA_964352275.1 uncultured Caulobacterales bacterium | reverse complement strand
ATGGAAATTGAAGCCGTTGACGAAGGCGTGATTGCGAAAATTCTCGTCGCCGCCGGAACGGAAGGCGTGAAGGTCAACGCGCCGATCGCGATTTTGCTCGAAGAGGGCGAAGACGCAAGCGCGCTTGATGGATATGAGGCGGGTGGTAAAACGCCCCCCTCCGCCTCCTTCGGAGGCACCTCCCCCGCAAGCGGGGGAGGAAAAGAGAGCGCCGGATCAATTCCTCCCCCGCTCGCGGGGGAGGTGGCTGAGCCAAAGGCGAAGCCGGAGGGGGGTAATCGAATCAAAGCCTCCCCGCTGGCCAAACGTCTGGCGTCTGAAGCCGGGCTTGACTTGGCCTCTATCACAGGCTCCGGCCCCAAAGGACGGATTATCAAAGCCGATATTGAAGCGGCTAAATCCAGCCCGCCCAAACCCAAACCGTCTCCACTCGCCGCGCCTGCCGCGCAGCCTGCACCTGTCACGTCGACCGAGGTTGGTATGCCGCTTGGCGGAGGGGCGGAATATCTGACCCAGCTCGGCGTCGAAGCCGGCACTTATGATTTGATCCCGCTCAACGGTATTCAAAAAGTTGTCGCCAAGCGCCTGTCCGCATCCAACACCAATGTGCCCGATTTCCCGCTGACCATTGATTGCGAGCTCGACGGATTGCTTGCCATGCGCAAAGAATTGAACGGCCAAGCCACGGAGGGCATTAAAATCTCCGTTAATGACATGCTCATCCGCGCCTCCGCGTTAGCGCTCAAACATGTGCCTGAGGCCAATGCCAGCTATACGCCGGACGGTATCGCCATGCATAAACACGCCGATGTCGCCGTGGCTGTGGCGATTGATAGCGGCCTGATTACGCCGATTGTGCGCGCCGCCGAAAATAAAGGCCTGTCTACAATTTCTGCGGAAATGAAAGACCTTGCGGGCCGCGCCAAAGAGCGCAAGCTTAAGCCTCAGGAATATCAGGGCGGCACGTTCAGTATCTCTAATCTGGGAATGTTCGGGATTCGCGAATTTGGCTCGATCATCAATGAACCGCACGGCATGATATTATCTGTCGGAGCGGGCGCGCCGCGCGCGGTTGTCAAAGACGGCGCGCTGGCTGTGGCGACCGTCATGACTGTGACGTTGACATGCGATCACCGGGTTGTGGACGGCGCGCTGGGCGCAAAATGGCTACAAGCCTTCAAGCGCTATGTCGAACAGCCCATTACGATGATGTTGTAACGCGCAGGTCGCTTTAAAAATTATCTTTGGCGGCGCGAATTTCCCCAAGCCGCTCCGCGCTGCCCGCCCGCATAAACGGATTGATTTTCAGCTCCATGCCCACGGTTGTCGGCACGGTGGGAATATCGTCCTCGCGCATAGCTTTGGCCTGCTCCATATAGGCGATGAGGTCTTCATTATCCGGCTCAACGGTGAGCGCAAACGCGCCGTTCGATAATGTGTATTCATGCGCGCAGTAAAGCTTGGTCGCGGGCGGCATGGCGGCGATGGCGTTCAGGCTATCGTGCATTTGCGCGGGCGTGCCTTCAAATAAGCGGCCGCAGCCCATGACAAAAATCGTATCACCGACAAAAGCGGCCTTCATGCTTGGGATGTGGTAGATAATATGGCTGGTTGTGTGACCGGGCGTGTCGATGACGTGCACGCTATGCCCTCCAAAATCGAAACTCTCGCCGCCCGAGACGCCCCGCGTGATGCCGGGAATGCGCTTTTGGTCATGGCCGGGGCCGAGGATTTCCACGCCGAGCTGTTTTTGCAGCGCGAGGTTCCCGCCCACATGATCAAAATGATGATGTGTGTTCCAAATATGCGTCAGCGTCCATCCATTAAACTCGCAGGCATCGAGAATATCGCTCACATCCGGCGTATCAATCGCGGCGGTTTCGCCTGTATCCGGGCTGTGAACCAAAAATCCGTAATTATCCGACAGAGACGGGAACATCTCGATCTCAAGAGGGGCTGGCACTACAAAACATCTCCATCAATTTGCGATTGCATGGTTTCAACGCGGGCCTTAATGGACGGGTGCTCTGGATAGAGGCCGAGCGCCTCGCGGTAGGTTTCAAAGGCTTCTTTATTCCGGCCGAGTTTCTCCAGCACATTGCCGAGCGTCCAGAGCGCGTAAAACTCCCGCGGCTCCAAAATAAGGGCCTGCGTGCTCTCAACCAAGGCCCTGTTATAATCACTTTGCGTATAGGCCAGCCGCGCCGAGCGGGCCCAGCCTTCGGCATAGTCCGGCATGAGCGTGGTCACATGGTCATACATGCGGCGTGCAAGCTCCGGTTTGTTTTGTTTTTCAAAAGCCGTGCCGCGCAGCAAAATCATATTGATGCTAGGCGAGCCCGAATCAAGCCACAAGGCCCAAATTTCCTCGGCGATCAGCTTTGCTGCGTCTGCATCGCTCTCAGCCTTGAGCCGCTCAAACAGCGCGTCAAGACGAACTTCGCGTTCCGCTTTGGGGGTTAACTCGGAATAATCAGGGGCGGTGTTTAAAACGCCGGTCAGCGCGTCATCGTCCTTTGATGACGGGGAGGCCGCTTGCGGCGGCGTGTGCGGGCGTAATTCTTCTGGCGCTTCGAGCGGTATCGGGTTCTCAGGATCGCCGCGCGGGATGACAAGCTGCGCGCTCGCTGGCATGACCGCAAATAAGAGCGTACCGCCCAAAAGGCAGGGAGCTAAATAGGATATAAAGCGCGCCGTTTTCATAACAGCAAACACACTGACGCCCCCGGCCATATTTGGCAAGAGGCGTTCACAGGGTTTTGATGGGGCAAGCCCCAACATGTCTTAACCTTGGCGGGCCTTAAACCGGGGATCGGTTTTATTGATCACATAAAGGCGGCCTTTACGTCGCACGATTTGGCAATCGCGGTGGCGGTTTTTAAGTGACTTTAAAGAGCTACGGACTTTCATGGTCTTGGCTTTCGCTGTGCAAATTCGTAAAGATGGGTTATCTAATGGGGGCATTGGCCTGAGTCAATGGGGATTTCAAGTGATTTTTAAGCGGAACAGCCGAATTTTCGGGCGCTCTGCGCGTCATCAGGTTTCGGCCTATAAGCGATTTTCAAATTTATGCGTCTTCCTTTTTACTATGCGGTTTGGTCAGTGGGGCCATCCTTCGAGTCCCCGGGCTACGCCCGGCCTCAGGATGAGGAGAGTGATATGTTCTTGCGCAAAATACTCATGTCCTCATCCTGAGGCTGCGCGTAAGCGCAGGGACTCGAAGGATGGCAGCATGCGCCTTTGTGAGTACAAAGTTTAGCCTCCGCAGACCCTAGTGGGTTCAGTAATGTTCGATGCATTTCCTAAAGATAATCACGACGGCAAATCTTCCGTTGGCCATCCGACCCTCACCAGAAGTCCGTTGGGGTCTGAAACGGCGAACTCGCTCAAGCCCCACGGTTTGATGTCTGGGGTATACCCAAACTCCTTGGCTAGGGACACAACGTCCCGGGAATATAGGTACACTCCGTGCGCATTACGCTCAGGAACTACCCACCCCGGTTCGGTGCGCGTTAAATGTAGGCTTGCTCCGTGTTTGTCATGGAGAATGCGGTAGCCATTATGCGGGTATATGGATGTCGCTTCAAAGCCGAGACGCTGGAAAAATTTCTGGGTTGTGTCCAAATCGTTACAGGGGATAATTGCGATGGCCGAATGTTTGATGTCCATAACGATTTTTCCTTCAGAGATTGTATGTTTTTACAAGTGCATTTTAAGGTTCGCAACGATAGTCTAATCGATTCAAGGTTCCTTCGGCTAGAGAATACGCTAATTTGGAGTTCCTGGCTGCTATTTCTGTTTTATCGGAGTGTCTAAAACATCGGCATTACTCTGAAAACCACCACACTGAAAATTGCGGAAGGGCGGCGATAAAACTGTGGCCTTATCCACGTTTTAGCGTGTCTGCCGCGAATAAAATCGGTGGGAATTTCAGTGCTTTATAAAATATTCGCCTCTTCCCAATCCTCGGCGGCTATTTTGGATGAATATTCATACCTATGAAAACACAAAACGCGACATATCCGGCCACATGCCAAACCATCCTCGGGACCGGGGAGCGGG
>CAYGRF010000045.1:0-19591 GCA_964352275.1 uncultured Caulobacterales bacterium | reverse complement strand
CGAGACAAGTTAAGAGCGCTCTTAGGCGCATGAGTGAAACCACAAACCCCGAAATAGATGCGCCGCCCGGGGGGCGGCGGCATTGGCGTATGGGTATGACGTGTTGTTTGCGGCCTAACGCACGCAGCGCGAAGCAGGGAGCTGTAGAAACTGTCCGAGCTTAATGCTGTAATTGGCGTCGAGGCCGTTGGCGCGCTGAATATCGTCCACGCCCACACATAGCTGTCTCGACATGGAATAGACTGTGTCCCCTTCGACGACTTGGTGCATACCTGCGCCAGTTGCGGCGTAAGTAAATTGCGGGCCGGGGACAGCGGCCTGCGTCACAGCTTGCGACTGCGTCACGGGGACGTAAACGGTTTGCGGATGTTGCTGATAGACCTGTTGCGGCTGCATTTGGACTTGCTGCATGGGTGCAGGCTGCATTGGCATCGGGACTTGCTGCATTGGCACCTGCTGAACCGGAGCCTGTTGCTGCATGGGCGGCTGTCCGCCGTGGATAGCATAATATCCCGGTGTGCCGACAGCGCCTGCGCCGGACGCAGTTTGCGGGGCTGAAGCGGGGACGTAATAGGTCTGATTGGGGGCGGTCTGCATTGTGTGAACTTGCCCGGAACCGGGCTGTGCTTGATATGTCGGCTGATAGGACTGAACATTTGCGGGCTGCGGCGCAGTATAAACCGGGTCGCAATTGATGCTCTTATCGCCAAGGCCGTAACCCAAAGTGCCGCCAAGCGCAGCTCCGGCGATTGTGCCTTTGGTGCCGCCGATAAATTCTTTGCCCGCGACCGCTCCGATAGTGCCGCCAAGCGCGCCGCCAATCAATTCGCGTTTCTTCTCAGCGTTTAAGCAGCGTTGATCGACCTGCGTATAGCCTGTCCCCGCAGAGATCGTGCGAAACTGAACGGGCTGTTGGTCAACCGTGCGGTATTGGGTGGACGCTGTGCTGCTCTGGAACGTGCTCGCCGGCGTGGTGGTTGCTGGCGAATAGCGCACAGTGCTGACAGTTCCAGATGAGACGTTTCCAGACGATGGGGTTGTGGTCGACACATAAGGGTTCGAGCCCTTATATTTCGTACTGACCTGATAGTTTGGGTTCTCTTGCGAGGTTGCGCAGGCCGCCAAAATAAGGCCGGCCGCAGCAGATAAGCAAAGGAGACGAACAGACATGGGATATTCCTTTCGGGTATTTCCCCGCTATTGAACGCACATATGGCTAATATTCCCTTAATGGCTCAGTAATTGCTGATTGGTACAGTCGGGGCAGTGCAAGCGTTGACCCTTGCGTAAATCTGTATAAATTGCGGCGGAATTGAAAATCACCAACACATGATCACCCGGAGCCTTCCTATGAAAATCACCACCAAACCTGTTGAATATATGGACGGCAAGCAAAAATGTATCGGCTATATGGCGTGGGATGAAAGCTTCGCCGACCCTAAGCCCTGCGTTCTCGTCAGCCATGCCTGGAGCGGGCGCGACGGGTTTGCCGAAGACAAAGCCATCCAAATGGCCGCGCTTGGTTATGTCGGCTTTGCGCTTGATAATTACGGTGACGGCGCTTTGCCTGAGACGGTTGAAGAAAAAACCGCCATGATGAGCCCGCTTAAAGAAGACCGCAAAGCATTATTAAAGCGGTTAAAAGCAGGCATGAAAGCCGCTGCCAAACTGCCGGAAGTTGACGAAACCCATATGGCAATGATGGGGTTTTGCTTTGGCGGATTGTGCACGCTCGATATGGCGCGCTCCGGCGCAGATTTGAAAGCTGCGATCAGTTTCCACGGCCTGTTGGATGCGCCTGATCTGCCAAAGAAAAAGATAAAAGCCAAAGTGCTGGTCGCCCACGGCTGGGATGATCCGATGGCGCCGCCGGAGCATGTGACGGCTTTGGGCCAGGAACTGACCGCCGCGAAATGCGATTGGCAGCTTCACGCTTACGGCGGCACAACCCATGCCTTTATGGTGCCGGACGCGGATAGCGGCGACGGGGTGCTAAAATATAATGCGGAGTCCGAGCGCCGGGCTTGGGTGAGTACGCTAGAGCTTCTACAAGAGGTCTTTGGCATGCACGGGGTCAGCGCCTAGATCACTATCCGCGAAAGCCTAATGCGCATCTTGCCAAACGCGTGAAAATGGAATGGAGCGGCCATCAGGCTGTACAATCAGCGCGTGGTCACGGGTGAGAAGCCGTGGGTGGTCAACGCCGCAGGAATGCGCGATCATTTCGACTTCCTTGCGCATAGTCTCGCAGTAATTTTTCACGCGCACCGATTTATCGGTTGGGTCCAGCCCTTTTTGCAAGCCTTTATCGTGGGTTGTAATGCCAGTCGGGCAGGTGTTTTTATTGCATTTGAGGGCCTGAATACATCCCAGCGCAAACATAAATCCGCGCGCGGAATTGACAAAGTCAGCGCCCGCGCAAAAAGCCCAAGCGGCATCCGATGGCGTTATGAGCTTGCCAGCGACTATTAAAACAATACGTTCGCGCAGGCCGGTGTCTTTCAGGAGATCATCCACAGCGGGAAGGCTTTCCCGAATGGTCAGGCCCATATTATCAATCAGAGGCATAGGCGCTGCGCCCGTCCCGCCATTGCCGCCGTCCAGCGTGATGAAATCCGGCGCGCTTTCAATGCCGCGTTTGTTGATCGCATCAATCAGCTCGGTCACCGGCGTCATATCGCCGACGACAAATTTAATGCCAACCGGAACGCCCGAGGTTTCGCGGGTTAAGTGGATGAGATCCAAAAGCTCTTCTGCGTTTCCGGCTTCAACATGACGGTTCGGGGAAATTGCAGGCTGCCCCATGGGAATGCCTCTGATTTCAGCGATTTCCGGAGTCACTTTCGAGGCGGGCAATATTCCGCCTTTGCCGGGCTTGGCCCCTTGGGAGAGTTTGAGTTCGATCATCTTAATATTGGGGTTCTCGCAAATCTCTTTGAGCCTATCGGTGTTGAGACTCATATCGGAATTACGCACGCCAAACTTGCCGGTGCCGATTTGAAAGACGATGTCGCACCCGCCTTCGAGGTGATATGGCGAGACGCCGCCTTCGCCGGTATTGAGCCAGCAATTGGCCAGCTTCGCGCCGCGGGACAAGGCTTGGATCGCGGGCCGGGACAAGGAGCCATAACTCATGGCAGATATATTGAAAAAACTATGGGGCGTGTAGGGTTTGCGTGCTTGCGGGCCGATGATGCGTTCCGGCGTGTGGGCGTGTTCGCCCTCCATTTTGGGAAACATGCTGTTGGCGAATATCACGCACCCAGAATTTAAAGGCCGGGTCGAGCCAAATGGTACGGTCTTTGTGCCCTTGTGCGTCACCCGCTCAATCCAGTCGCGTTCGGCGCGGTTAAACGGCATTTCTTCGCGGTCCATGGCAAAGAAATATTGCCGGAAAAACTCGCCGAGCGCTGCAAACAGTTTTCGAAACCGCCCAATCACCGGATAGTTTCTGCGGATGGCGTCCTCGGTTTGCGTGATGTCGCGGACGAAGAATATTATGACACAAATAGCCAGAAGGCCGATGAATAATAGAAAGACGGAGCCTAGAATATTTAAGCCTTGTACGGCGCTTGCGGTGAGCATGCTGAGCATGTCGCTCATTGGGCTGTCAGTTTGAAAAATAAGCATGGCTTGGCCTTATAAATGTGCCTGCATCATAGCGCGCAAGCCGGTCAAATCAAACTACTCTTGATCCCAATAGGGCGTATCGCCGCCGCAATGGGAAATCAAATGATCCACAAGTGCGCGGACTCGGGCCGAGAGATGGCGGGTGGGCGGATACACGGCATAGGCGGCAAAATTCTCCCATTCATATCCCGGGAATAGGTCGATGAGCTGTCCCGAACGTAGCGCTTTATAGAGGATAAATGTCGGTTCAATGACGACGCCTTTGCCTGTTATCGCAGCATCGCATAAAAAATCTCCATTGGTTGAGCGCAGCGTACTGTTCATATGGATATGTCCGGTCTGGCCGTCCGGTGCGGTGTAGCTCCAGCGTGATTGCGCGCGGTATCCGTAGCGCAGTTCATTCATAATCTGCATGTCTTCGGGCCGCTCCGGCGCGCCGAACCGGGATATATAGTCCGGGCTTGCGGCTGCGGCGAGCCGGATTTTCGCGAGCTTGCGGGCAATCATGCCTGAATCCGGTAAGTCTCCGATGCGCACCGCCACGTCAATACCGTCTGCAACCAGATCGACTTTGCGGTCGGAAAAATCAATATCGAGACTTACGTCTGGGTGCGCGTCCATGAAGCCGAGCAGGGCAGGGCCAAGATGCTCTGTGCCAAACGATAAGGGCGCGGCTATGCGAATGCTGCCCGAAAGCGCGGCGGTGCTATCACTGGCGGCGGCCTCGGTTTCGTCCCAATCCGCTAAAAGCCGCGCAGCCCGTTGATGCAAAGCCTGCCCGGCTTCTGTCAAGGTAAGCTGCCGCGTTGTTCTGATGATAAGCTGCGCGCCCAAGCGGGCTTCAAGGTCTTGTATGCGGCGGCTAATCGCGGATTTCGCCACACCCATATGCGCGGCTGCCGCCGTAAAGGATCCGGCCTCTATCGTTCTAACGAAAGCTTCGATTTGTTCATATTTGCTCATTCGTTGCGTGTATCGCAACAATGTTATCTTGAAAACCTATCTAATCACGAAAATCGAAACGTCCTATATAGGCCTCATCACAAACGGCTCTGATCACAGAGGGCCAAGCAGGTAGCGGAAATAATTATGACGACAACCAACACAATTTTACGGATCGATTCCAGCGCGCGAATGCAGGGGTCTTCTTCGCGGCAATTAGCCGATCACGCCATATCGCACTTATCTGGCCAAGGGCCAGTTCGCCTAATACGGCGCGATGTTGCGCTCGGCCTGCCTATGCTTGACGCCGAATGGGTCGGTACAAAATTCACATCTGTCCAAGACCTGAGCGCGCGCCAGCAGGCGAAATTAGCCCTGTCTGATACATTGATTGAGGAGCTAAAAGACGCTGACACGCTTGTAATATCCATGCCGATCTATAATTTTGGTATCCCGGCGACCCTAAAGGCGTGGATTGATTTGGTCGCAAGAGCCCGGATTACATTCAAATATACAGACTCTGGTCCTGCCGGATTGCTGGAAGGCAAACGCGCTATTATTCTGGTGGCTTCCGGCGGGACAAAGGTCGGCAGTGATATCGATTTTGCGACGCCCTATCTACGCCATGCTTTGGGCTTTATCGGAATAACCGATGTAACATTTATCGCAGCCGACGCGCAATCAGCTGGCGCCGCCAAGGCCATGGCGTCTGCAAAAGCGCAAATCGCAAACCTCTAACTTAAGGCGTTTTTCATGATAACGCGCCGATTTTTCAACACACTTATTCCTGCCAACCTGTTGGTATTTTTTATAGGAGAGAAAGCTATGGCTTCCACACATACCCACAATCGTGACCTTGCAAAAGACCTTGTCCTGCGGCCAGGTGAGGCGCGCGGACATGCAGATCATGGGTGGCTGCGTTCTGCGCATTCCTTTAGTTTTGCCGGATATTTTGATCCTGAGCATATGCAATTTGAAAGTCTTCGCGTGATCAATGATGATTATGTGGCAGCAGGAGCGGGCTTTCCTGAGCACCCGCATCAAAACGCGGAGATATTTTCTTATGTGCTGGAGGGAAGTCTTGAGCACAAAGACAGTCTCGGTAACGGGTCTGTCGTCTCGGCGGGCGGCGTTCAATATATGAGCGCTGGCAGCGGGGTCAGGCATTCCGAATTTAACCCATCTCAAACGGGTGCGGTCAAATTTCTGCAAATATGGCTGATGCCTAACGTGGACAATGAGGCTCCGCGTTACGAGACAATGGATATTGACCCCAAAGAAAAGGACGGAAAGCTCAAGCTCTTTCTCTCCCATGACGGGCGCGGCGGATCGATGAAAATTAAAGCCGATGTGGATATTTATGCCGCGACTCTGGACGGGCAAACCGCGATTGACTTTGACATACAAGCGGGACGTAGGGCGTGGGTGCAACTCGCGCGCGGCAGCGTTGATGTGAACGGTGTAAGCTTGCGGCGCGGCGACGGGCTTGCGGTCAAGGATACAGGCAAGCTTGTATTTTCAGGCGCTCAAGACGCTGAATTTATTCTGTTTGACCTCGCAATGCTTCCATAAGACTGACGGGTTTATCTCCGCGCGCCTATCCGTAAAGTGATTGGCGAGCGGGGAGAGGTTTTTACTCGGTTTGAATACTCTTTTTGCTGGAAAATTTCAGAGTGAAAATTGACCTTTCGCCAAGTTTGCTGGCAAGGGTAAAGCCGCAGCCCATCAAGCGAGCCATTTGCCTTAAATCTGGCGGGTTTATCCGTTGGCTTGGTTAAATCTCTTCCAGTGTTGAACGACCCTTTGCGAGGCTGCCGCTCGTCCATTGCCACCGCTCATGCAGGCGTATTTTCCCGGTGCCCAAAATTTCAGGTCGAGACTTGCATTTACCGGTCATCAAGATGCCATGCGTGGTCAAATGGTGATAGCGCATATTGATGCGTCCGCGTGCGTCTACGGTCCCGATCAGATGCCCGTATTTGACTGTGCCGCCTGAATAATCCGCAGTCAGGAGGTCGTCTTTCTGGCGGTAACGAAAAATAGTCTCGGAGCCCGTATCGCCGGACGCGCTATTGCTAACAACGCGAAATAACCGGCCGTCATAATGGATCATGACGTGCCGGGGCCTAAATCGGTGATTTTACTGGTTGGCACTTCGTCCATATCCAGCGCATCAATTTTGTCAGCGCGTTTGGTGATTTTTTCAGTAGAAATACGGATTTTGCGAATGTCTTCGGCGGACTGGCTGAAATGTTGTTGCAGTTTCCCAACGCGGTCATCCAGTAATGCTACGTCTTTGGCCATAAGGCCGATTTCGCGCTGGATAATATGGGCTTGTTCGCGCATTTGCGCGTCTTTCATTACGGCGCGCATCGTGTGCAGCGTGGCCATAAAGGTTGTTGGCGAGACGATCATGACCTTTTGCCCGAAACCCTCCTCGACCACATGCGGGAAGTTGGCGTAGAGTTCCGCATAGACTGCTTCACTGGGTAAAAACAGCAGGGCGACATCATGGGTTTCGCCGAAAATTAGATATTTTTCCGCAATGTCTTTCAAATGGGTGCGCACATCCCGGACAAAATCACGCTGCGCCGATATTTCGTCCATATCAGTCTTGGCGCTGGCTAGCCGACGCCACGCTTCGAGCGGAAATTTACTGTCCACCGCAACATCGCCCTGATCGCCGGGCATATGGATCAAAGCGTCGACGCGCTTTCCGTTTGAGAGCTGCGCTTGGAAGCTATAGGCGCTGGGCGGCAAATATTCAGCGACGAGGTCTTGCATTTGCTTTTCGCCGAATGCGCCGCGCGCTTGCTTGTTGGACAACAGACTTTGTAGGCTGGACACTTCGCCCGATAAAGTTTCAATGTTTTTTTGCGCGCGGTCAATCAGGGCAAGGCGCTCATGCAAATGTTTGAGGCTTTGTGAGTTACGGTCTTGGGTATCGACAATCGATTTTCCAACGCGGTCCGAGACTTGTGAGAGACGGCTGTCGAGCGATTCGCGAAATAATGTATCACGCTGGGCCGTATCTTCGGCGAATTGTGACAACCGTCCTTGCAAGGCCTGCTGCCGCTCGGACATGTCGGCCAGATGCGTTTTAAGCTCTCCGGCCCCGCGCCGGGCGATCAGCAGGGTCAGCAGCGCGCCAAGCAGGAAGAGGGCGACCCCTAGGATGAGTTCGATGAGGCTTATATCCAGCCCCTGATATGAGATTATGGGTTCCATACACCTTTAGTCACACAGTTTGGACGTCTATTCAATTCACCGCGTGGTCGGCTAAGGCGAAAATAAGGCAAATTTCGTCCAAAGCTTGCCATAATCGATTGTTAATCATGTTTTCGTAAGTGTTCAGAGGCGTTGATTGAAAAGCGTTTTCGAACGAGCGTTCACTCAAGGCTGGGGAGATGAAGATGGCCACAATATATCTTGTCGATGATGACGAAAATATCCTGACATCCGTGTCAATGTTTCTAGAATCAGAAGGCTATGACGTCCGAAAATTCTTTGACGGTGTTACAGCGCTCGAAGCGCTGCGCGCCAGCCCGCCGGATCTAGCTGTCTTTGACATAAAAATGCCCCGCATGGACGGGCTGGAGCTTTTGCGCCGCCTACGGCAAACATCCAATCTGCCGGTCATATTCCTGACCTCCAAAGATGATGAATTTGACGAGGCCATTGGCCTGAATATGGGCGCTGATGATTACATCAAAAAACCGTTCTCGCAGCGGCTTTTGGGCGAGCGTATTAAGGCCGTCCTGAGACGGGCGTCCCTGACCAGTATCGATATGCCGGTTCCGGTAGAGGGCGATGAAAAGGTGATGACGCGCGGTAAGCTCGTGCTCGATCCGAATCGTCATGCCTGTAGTTGGGACGGGCAGCCTGTCCGGTTGACGGTCACAGAATTTCTTATCCTCGAAGCCCTAGCGCGCCGTCCCGGATTTGTAAAATCCCGCGACAATCTCATGGACGCGGCTTATGATGACCAAATCTATGTGGATGACCGCACGATCGATAGCCATATCAAACGCTTGCGTAAAAAATTCCGAAAACATGATAAAAGCTTCGATGGTATCGAAACGCTCTACGGCGTTGGATACAAATATAAAGAAGCATAGGGGGAGCTCTGGCGGCCCTTCGTACAGATTCGCCGAAAAGCGCCGCCCGGTCGATTATTTTCTCGCGCCTTGCGCGGGTTATATTCCTGTCCAACTTGATCGGGCTTGCGATCCTGATTTCTGGGTCAATGGCGCTCAATCAATATACAGCCGAGCTTATCAAGGCCCGGCTTGAAAACCTGCGCTCCCAAGCCAGCCTGATTACAACGGTTATCGGCGACACCGCGACGGGATATGGCGCGAATGCTGAACTGGACGTGGAGCAAGCCCGCATATTTTTGGATCGTTTAAACTTGGCCCCCGGATGGCGGGTCAGGCTTCATGACACCAATGCCGCCTTAATAGCGGATAATGATAGCCGGGTCGGCGAGATTTCTATCACGCCGCTTGAGCCTATAGGCGGGCTGACTGAGGAGGCTTGGTACAATCAAGCTTGGCAGCAAGCGCGCACAAGCTTGCGCAGCTTTATGCATAACTTACCCTGGCGAACCGCGCGGCGGACCAAGCTAAGACGAGATTTTCGCGGCGACATCAAACGCGCCTTGCAGGGGGAAGCCGTCGGAGGGGAGCGCTATGATGACAATGACGATTTGATTGTCACGGTCAGCTTGCCTGTCAAACGGGTTCAGGAGGTGTTGGGGACGATCACGCTCGAGTCTTCTGATGTTGAAGACATTATCACCAGTGAACGCCGCGCGTTAGTGCCGTTTATCGGGTTGGCGATTGTTGCGGCCCTGCTTTCATCGATTGCTCTGACTATTTCATTGGTGCAGCCGCTTCGGCAATTGGCGCGCGCGGCGGAAACCGTGGCCAAGTCCAATACACGGCGCGGCGACATTCCTGATTTTTCCAAACGGGGCGACGAAATCGGGGATTTATCCGTAGTTTTACGGGATATGACCAATGGACTCTATTCCCGTATTGATGACATCGCCAATTTTGCGGCCGATGTGGCGCACGAGATCAAAAACCCGCTCACGTCTTTGCGCTCAGCTTCTGAAACTTTGAAACATGTCAAAACCGATGAGCATAGAGAAAAACTGATCGAAATCATCCAAGATGATGTTGTGCGGATGGACCGCCTTATCAGTGATATATCACGGGCCTCGAAAGTTGATGCCAGCCTTGCCCGCGATACGGCGCAAACCGTGAAGGCATACGACATTTTGGCCAATATTGCTGAGTTTTATCAACAAACACGTAGCGGCGACGGAGCGGACATTGTGTGTGATCGACCCAGTGATGCGGCAGGAGAGCTGTACATTCGTGTGTTTGAGACGCCATTTGCTCAGGTTTTGCGTAACCTTATTGACAATGCCCTGACGTTTTCGCCCCCGGACGGCACTGTCCGTTTAAGCGCCGATTGGAATATGGATGACAAAAAACGGCCGATTACGATTATGGTCGAAGATGACGGGCCGGGTATTCCGCCCAATAATATGGAAACGATCTTTGAACGGTTTTATACAGAGCGTCCTAAGGGAGCGCAATTTGGCTCACATTCCGGCCTAGGGCTCGCGATTTGCCGCCAAATTGTGGAAGCGCACAAAGGCGAGATTTATGCGGAAAATAGACTGGACGGCGAGGCTTCAGTCGGCGCGCGGTTTATTATTCGTCTTCCCAAAGCAAATTCCCCATCATGAAAAAATTTGTCTGAATTCCTGTGTTTTTTGCATAAAAATACTTCCCATCGCTCGAAAATCCTGTTTAGTGAGAAAAGACTTTTTCAAGGATGAGACATGATTGGACTGGTCATTGTGACACACGGCCAACTGGCAACCGAATTACGCTTGGCCGCAGAACATGTGGTCGGCGCGCAGAAAAATTTAGCGACAGTCTGCATCGGCCCCGATGATGATTTAGAGCGCCGCCGTGACGATATTCGCGGGGCTGTTCGCAGGGTCGATGTCGGTAAAGGTGTGCTTATTCTCACAGATATGTTTGGCGGCACGCCGTCTAACCTCGCAATATCGCTGCTGGACGATGGTAAGGTCGAAGTGATTGCAGGCGTCAATTTACCGATGCTCATTAAAATTGCCGAAGCCCGTTCTGAATCCAGTTTGCGGGAAACGGCTGTCAAAGGTAAAGAGGCCGGGCAGCGTTATATCGCCATTGCATCGGAAATTCTTGCAGGGGACACGTAAGCCCCATGCCCCAGAAAGCCAGCGCAACTTTGACATTGAAAAATGAGCGGGGTCTTCACGCTCGCGCGTCACATAAATTTGTTGCATGTGCGTTGCAATTTGATGCCGAGATTGAGGTCAAAAGCCACAATGCGGTGTGCGCCGATACTGTCATGGCCGACTCGGTGATGGAGCTATTATTGCTCGGATCGGCATTTGGAGAGCAGATAACCATCAATGCGACCGGCCCCGACGCCGAGGAGGCTGTGAAGACTTTATCTGTTCTTGTGAATGACCGGTTCGGCGAGACGCAATGAATCGGGCGCTCAAAGTTTCTTTTCTGGCTGCGGCCTGTCTTTTGAGCGCGTGCGCGACAAAAGATGTGTTTATGCCGCAAAGCGAATATCCGCCTGACCCTTGGGTGAAAGGGTATTCTAATCCCAATGATTGTCTCGGCGGCGAAGCGCTGGCCGCCCGTCAATTCGAACTGCCTGATTATCCACGGCGCGCGTTTAATTCCGGGCGCCAAGGCTGGGTGATTGTCAAACTTGACGTGAATGCAGAAGGGTTGACTGAAAATGTTGAAATTGAACGGTCTTTGCCGGATATGTTTTTTGGTAGTAGCGCACGCAGCGCAGTTAAGAAGTGGACATTCGAGCCGCCCGCGGGCGGGCCTTTGAAAGATTGCCGCGTTCTTATTCGCTATCATTTTGGTACGGTCAGCCTTGGGGCGTAATTATCCCATTATAGGGGTTTTCACGCGCAGTGGTTCGCGTTAACCCTGTTTTTAGGAATAATTTTAGAACCCCAATAAGAGTAGTACAGCCTGAATGCTTGTTACGCCCGAGCTTGTTGATTTTATTATCGTTGCAGCCGCCATGAGTGCCGCTGTGACGGCAAGCCTGTATGCGCTTTGGGTCAGTCGGCGCGGCCCGGGAAGCGACAATAGCGCGTCTCAAGCTTGGAAAGATAAATGTACGGACCTCGATCAAAAAGTTGCGCGCCTTGACGCGATTTTTGGCGCGTATCCGGGGCTTATTCTTGTGTGGGAAGAGGATGCGCCGGATCCGGCGTCCAATTGGGGGCAGCCTAAAGTTTATGGCTCTCCCGCCGCTATGGCGTCGATGCATAGATTTGCCGAGCCGGGTAAGCCTAAGGATATTGCGCGCCGTATTCTTGACGGCATCGCGGACATGGACACGATCAGCGATACTGAATTGCAGGGTACTCTACGGGCCCATATCGGTCAATTGCGGCGCGAGGGGGATGCTTTTTCTATCTCCGTTGTCCTTCCCGAAGGCAATGTAATCGAGGCTGATGGCCGCGTGGCTGGACGCCAAGTGGTTCTTTGGCTCGAAGATGCTTCCATTCGCGGCGAAGATGAGCGGACAGCGATCAGCCGGTTTGAGACTCAAAAAACACTGGCGGAACAAGATCCCGTCGCTTTTATTGAGATGCTGAGCCGTGCACCTTTTCCAGTCTGGCGCATGTCCGGTACAGGACGGCTGGCATGGGTTAACCCGGCTTATGTGACTGCCGTTGGTGCGGCATCTGAAGATAGCGTTCTAGAGGATCAAATCCAATTGGAAAATGCGGCGGCCAATGACGCCAAAGTCGTCTTATCGACGCAAACGAAAATTGAAAATATCCGTAATGTGGTGATTGGCGGACGGCGCAAGCCTGTTCAAATTACGCTATTTCCCATATCAGGCGGCGCGGTCGGCATGGCGATCGACGCGACGGAAACAGAAGGACTGCGGACAACGCTAACGAAACATATTCGCGCGCATGACGAAATGCTCAATAATATGGACGAAGCCATTGTCATATTTAGCGCAGATCAGCGTATGAGTTTCCACAATACGGCCTTTGCTAAAATGTTCGATCTTGATGCAGGCTGGCTTGATGGGCGCGGCTATCACTCCGAATGGCTCGATCATTTAAGGGAAAAACGCCGCTTGCCGCAACAATCCGATTATAGCCAATGGAAGCGGCGTGAGTTGACCTTTTATACGGACTGGCCCGCTGAAATGCCGCATGAAATCTGGACGCTGCCGGACGGAACCAATTTGCGCCTCGCGCGGATGCGGGATCCGCGCGGCGGCATTTCTCTATTATTTAGCGACATCACCGATAGCGTAACGCTCCAAGGGCAGTTTAATACGCTTATCAATGTGCAAACCGCCACGCTGGATAAGCTCAATGAAGGCATTGCTGTGTTTGGGCCGGATGGCCGTTTAAAGCTCTCCAATACCGCGTTTGCGCGGTTGTGGAAGCTGAGCGATGAGGATGTGAAAGATAATCCGTCTTTTGCCGCCCTTATTCTCAAATGTCTCCCGCTCTATCATGACCGCATTTTCTGGTCAGAGCTTAAAGCCCGTACGACCGATCCAAACCCAGAGGTGCGGTTACATGTGGACGGAGAGATCAGCCGATCTGATGATAAAATGCTGACATGGCTTTCCCGGCCCTTGCCAGACGGGGCCACACTCATTGCATGGGATGACGTGACCAGCGCCCGCCGGACTGAGGCGGCCTTAATTGAACGCGCTGAGGCTTTGGCCACCGCTGATAGGCTTAAATCAGAATTTGTCGGTCATGTAAGTTACCAACTTCGTACGCCTTTGACCACGATTTCCGGCTATGCAGATATTCTGCAAAACCAGATGGCCGGAGAACTCAACGACAAACAAAGCGAACATATTTTTGCGATTCAGACCGCGTCTGAAGAACTCAAGAAGACTATTGACGATATTTTAGACATCGCGGCGATTGACGCGAATGTTCTCGATCTGGATCTGGGTGATGTGGATATATTTGATCTGCTTGAGCAGTCCTTAGATTATGTGGCGACTAAAGCTGAAGACACCAAAAAGTCACTCACGCTGGCATGCCCTGACGACATTGGCGTGATCCGCGCGGACGCAGTGCGTTTAAAGCAAGTTGTATATAATCTTCTCTCCAATGCCGTGCGGTTTACGAAACCCGGCGGCCATATTGAACTGGGGGCGCGTAAGGGCGACCGCGGCGGCGTGACGATTTGGGTGAAAGATGACGGCGTCGGCATTCCATCAGACCGGCAGCCGCAAGTCTTTGAAAGCTTCAAATCCTCACGCGGCGGGGCCGGGTTAGGCCTGTCATTGGTACAGAAATTCGTCGAACAGCATGGCGGCTGGGTCGAACTGGAGTCCGAAGAAGGTGAAGGGACGCATGTTAGCATTTACCTGCCGCGCGAAGCCGCGACAGCAAAAGCGCACCCGGAGTTTAATTTTTAAAGATTACTGACTTTCTGGTGTTGTGACCGTGATGCCGTCAAGTTCATCACTCATCAGGATCTGACAAGACAGCCGAGAATTGTCTTGAACATTTTCGGCAAAGTCGAGCATGCTTTCTTCCATATCGTCTTTGTCTTTAAGTTTTCCGGCCCATTGCTCATCCACATAGACATGACAGGTGGCGCAGGCGCAGGCACCGCCGCAATCCGCGTCAATGCCGGGAATCATGTTTTGCACGGCAGCTTCCATAATGGATGTACCTGCCTTGGCGTCAACTTCACGAGATGTTCCGTCATTGTCGATATAGATGATTTTTGGCATGAGAACTCCTAACTGTCTTTCAGAGGTTATGTAAGGCGTTGCAATCATTTTGCAAGTGCGTATCACGGTAGATATGAGGTCTGTCTATCTTAGCAATGAGAGCGCAACATTGGCGCTGGGCGCAAAAATCGCGCCCCATTTAAACGTCGGTGATGTGATTGCTTTGCGCGGTGAGTTGGGCGCGGGGAAAACCACATTTGCCAGAGGCCTGATTAAGGCTTTAACGGATGAAACCGAAGTTCCGTCGCCGACATACACGTTGGTGCAGGTCTATGAGGCCGATAGATGCGAAATTTGGCATTGCGATATGTACCGGCTTGAACGGCCCGAGGACGGGATAGAGCTAGGGCTTTTGGATGCGTTTGAAGACGCGATTTGCGTGATTGAGTGGCCGGATAAATTAGGGGGTTTTCTGCCCAAAAATGCCTTGAATATTGATATTGTATTTAAGGGCGAAGGGCGCGAAGTTCATTTTACGGGATGGGAGACGCGGATAGACAATGCGATCACATGAAATAGATAGCTTCCTGAAATCCGCAGGGTGGGGCGCTGCGACCCGCACACGTGTACCGGGTGATGCGTCAACGCGCCGCTATGAACGGCTTAGCCTTGGCGGGCAAAAAGCTGTGCTAATGGACGCGCCCAAGGGGGCGGAAGCTCCGTCGGAGCCGATGGGCGCAACCACCCAGCAGCGCCGCGAGCTTGGCTATAATGCCCTCGCGCGCCTCGCGGGGCCTAATCAGCAGAGCTTTGCCGCGATTGCCAATGAACTTTCCATACGCGGGTTTTCCGCACCTCGAGTTTTCGCAGCGGATTTTGACAAAGGGCTTATGCTTTTGGAGGATTTGGGGGATGATTTACTGGCGCGGGTTGTTGCGCGTGACCCGTCTCGGGAACAGGTTTTGTATGAAGCCGCGATTGATACGCTGGCCGCAATTTACCGCTCAAGTTTTCCTGAAGATTTTACTTACGCATCCGAGACGTGGCGCGTCCGGGAGTATGATGCAGCGGCGATGCAGGCCGAGGTTGATCTGTTTATAGAGTGGTTTGTTTCCGATACAGGTGCGGAGCTCAATGAAGCTATGATCAATGAATGGAAGGCCATTTGGGCGGAACTGTTTAGCCTGCTTGGCGCGCATGCGCCCGGACTGGCTCTGCGGGATTTTCACGCCGAGAACTTGTTTTGGCTACCTGAGCGCGAAGCGAGCGCCCGCATCGGTTTGATTGATTTTCAAGACGCACTATTTGCGCATCCCGCCTATGATTTGGTCTCATTGCTGGAGGATGCGCGGCGTGATGTCAGTGCTGAATTACGCGCGCCCTTGATTGATCGGTTTTGCCAAAAATCGGGTATTGAAAATAATGCGGCATTTCGCGCGGCCTATGCCGTGATGGGAGCGCAACGGAATGCCAAAATTTTAGGGATTTTTGTGCGTCTTGCCAAGCGCGACGGTAAAGAACAATACCGCGCGCTCATACCCCGGGTGGCCCGCTTGTTCTTAGGCGATCTCAGGCACCCGAAATTACGCCGATTGGAAGCGTGGGTTTTAAAACATGTCCCCGGCGTTATTCAGGCCGCTTCGCCGATAAAAACGGCCATGGTACTTGCGGCCGGACACGGAACGCGCATGCGCCCGCTGACGGATGACCGCTCAAAAGCTATGGTGGAGGTCGGCGGCAGGGCGCTCATTGATCATATGTTGGACAGATTGGCTGAGGTTGGCGTGACGCGCGCCGTTGTCAATGTTCACGCCCACGCCGATCATTTAGAGGCGCATCTTAAAGTGCGTACAGGCTTGCCGGAGATTGTCATTAGTGATGAGCGGCAAGAACTTTTGGAGACCGGAGGCGGCGTGGTGAAAGCTTTATCGCTATTGGGGGATGATCCAATTTTCATTTGTAACATAGACGCGATATGGACGGAGCATATGCCCGCTATGGCGGGGTTGTTAGCCGCGTGGGATGCCGCGCGCATGGATGATTTGCTGTTGCTGGCCCCGCGCTTACAGACACTAGGCTATCCGGGCGTTGGTGATTTTGACCTCGGCGTCGCGGGACATATTTCGCGGCGCTCCGGCGAGAGCGCCGACTATGTCTATGCGGGCGTTCAAATATCGAAACTGGATTTACTCAAAACTTTTAAAGAAGAGCCCTTTTCCCGCAACAAAGTCTGGGACATTTCTCTAAAATCAAACCGCGCGCTTGGACATGTTATGGATGGGTTCTGGATGCATGTTGGCGATCCGCAGGCGCGCGATGAGGCTGAAGCCCGGCTTGCAAAAGCGCCAAATGGGTAGCGCCTCTGTCTATACGATGCCGTCTGGCATTGCTTTCTTGCCGTCTTTGGCGCGGGGGCTGAAGGCGCATTTTGGCGCGGGGCTTGATGATGCGCTGATTTTACTGCCAACGCGGCGCGCCGTGCGCGAACTCGGCGATGGGTTTGTTAGCGGGCAAAGCGCCAGCTTATTGCCGCGTATGCGCCCCCTTGCCGATATTGATCCGGAAGAGCCGCCGTTTGAGCCGGGTTTTCTCACCGGTCTTGTCCGCCCCGCTATGCCAGCGGCGCAGCGCCGATTTGATCTGGCAAGAATTATTGCTCGTTATCATGAGCGGATTACAGACTTGCCGCTCGGCCCCGCCGCTATGCTGGCACTGACGGATCCTTTGCTCGCGATCCTTGATGACGCCGCACTAGAAGAAGTGAGCCTATCGGGCCTGTCTAAGCTTAAAGAGATTGAGGATTTTGCGGCCCGGCACTTTCAAAATGCGGCAGTGCTCTATCAAATCATTCAAGAGTTTTGGCCGGATTATGTCGCGGCCCAAGGCATGATGGAACCGATGGCACGCCGGGTGGCCTTGCTGAATGCGCTAACCGAGGTCTGGACGGAAAAACCGCCGGACTACCCTGTGATTATTGCCGGATCGACCGGCACACTGCGCGCCTCAGCCCGGCTTATGCGCTGCGTTGCGTACATGGATAAGGGTATGATTGTACTGCCCGGATTGGATAAGTCTTTGCCGGATGTATCATGGGCGCAAATCGGGGCAGAGCATTCGCAAAACTCTCTGAAAGCACTCATTTCTGTGATCGGTATTGACCGCGCGGATGTAAATGAGTGGCCTTATGTGGAAGGCGGGCAAGATGCCAAGAGTGGACATCCTGCGCTCGATGCCCGCAGGCGTATTATTTCGGAAAGCCTCGTGCCCGTTGACGCAACGGCGGATTGGCCCGGGCGAATTAAACGTCTGCGCGCCAGTGTGCCGAGCGGTGATATTTTCGCCGATGGGCTTAAAGGATTGTCGGTTATTGAAGCACGCACGGAAGATGAAGAGGCCTTGGTGATTGCGCTTATCATGCGTGAGACCTTAGAAATCCCGGGTAAACACGCCGCGCTCGTCACGCCTGATCCGGCCTTGGCACGAAGGGTTAAAGCTCGCCTTCGGCGCTGGAGTATTGAGACGGATTATTCACAAGGCGAGCCTTTGGAAGAAACGCAGGCCGGGAGCTTTCTCGCAGGTCTTTTGCAGCTTGCGCAGGAGCCGGATAACCCGGTGCATTTAGCGGCTGTGTGCAAACATGCACTCTGTCACCTCGGCGAGGCGGCGGGTGGTTTGCGTAAGACGTGGACTATATTGGAGCGGGCTCACTACCGGGGCGTTCGGCCTCATTTTGAGACCAAACCGGCATTGGTGCTGAGCATTGAGGCGGCATTGCAGCCGCTGATCAGCGCTCACCTCCAATCGGCGCCGGAATGGGCTCGGGCACTGACAGAGACAGCGCAGCGTTTTGCAGCCAAAGATGACACATCCGGAGCAGAACTATTGTGGCGCGGCGAAGCTGGCGAGAAGGCGGCAGGCCTTCTCGAAGATCTTATCGCTTACGGGGAGGCGCTAGGCCCTATGCGCTTACCTGAATTTGCGAAGCTTCTGGGAACGCTTATGCGGGGCTGTGCCGTGCGCCCGCGCTTTGGTACGCATCCGCGCTTGCAAATTCTCGGTCCGCTCGAAGCCCGTATGCTGACGGCTGACCGCATTATATTAGGCGGCCTGAATGAGGGTGTTTGGCCCGCTGGATTATCCGCGCAGCCATTTCTCTCGCGCGGCATGCGGCAAGCATTGGGGTTGTCACTGCCTGAACGGCGCTATGGTTTGGCCGCGCATGATTTCGCTGAACTCGCGTCTAATCCCGATGTGACGCTGACACGGTCTATGCGCTCAGGCGATGGGCCGCGTGTGGCATCGCGCTGGCTCTGGCGTCTTAAAGCGCTCGTCAAAGGCGCGCAGGGTCTTGACGCGAGTTTCCTTGAACCGGACAGTCCTTATCTGGAATGGGCGCGAGCGCTCGACCATGTGCCTGCGGCGGCCGTTACGCCCGCCTCGCCGCCCATGCCCAAACCGGCCCTTGATCAACGCTGGCTCAAAGGCCGCCAATTATCGGTTACGCAAATCCGTACATGGACGCGCGATCCTTATGCCATCTACGCCCGTCATATTTTGGGCCTCAGGCCGCTCGATAATCTGGATGAGGCGATTGGTGCGCGCGATTATGGCAACGCACTGCACAAAGCTTTGGAGCAGTTTAGCCGAGCATTTCCCGCCAGACTGCCGACGGATGCGGACCGCCAACTGGCGAAACATTTCGAGCGGGAGATGATAGCAGCGGGCTTTCCTGTGTACGTCCTCTCCAAAGAGCGGGTGCGGTTAGCGCAGGCGGCCAGCGCTGTGGCGGATTGGATGACCGAACGCCGCGCTGACGGTTGGTCTTACGGCGGAGCGGAGGTCAATGGCGCGCTATATCTGCCGGAGATCGATTTTACGCTCACCTCAAAGTCGGATTTGATCGAGACAAGCGCATTAGGCTATGCGGCGATTGATTATAAAACCGGACAGCCATCGAGCTTAAAAGTCGTTCAAGCCGGGTTTGACCCGCAGCTTCCCTTGACGGCTTTAATGCTTATGCGAGGGGCTTTTGACGGTATGAAGCCGGGTGAGGTTTCTGAGCTTTTATATCTGCGCATTAAAGGTTCAGGCGATGATACACAGGCCAAATATATCGCAAAGCCGGGCCTTAAAGACGGGTGGAGCGCAGAAGAATATGCGGCGGATGCGCTTAATCTCTTGACCCATTTAGTGAATACATTTGACGATACCGATACGCCTTACCTGTCGCAGCACCGTATTC
>CAYGRF010000044.1:8535-20197 GCA_964352275.1 uncultured Caulobacterales bacterium | reverse complement strand
AAACCAAAAGGGAATCCAAAAAAACGATTCTACGTTCAATCATTACGCTCTAGGCTCCGGTTGTGGAAAGAACCGCCCATAGGCCGGAAAGTATCATAATGACGCCAATCGCGATATTAAACATACGCGCTGCGCGTGGATCGCGCATCCATTCCCGCACCTTTCCGGCCCCGTAAGCATAGGCGGCTAGGCCGAATAGCTCCGTGACGGTCACAGTCGCCAGCATAATCATAAATTGCGGCGCAATCGGCTCAGCGGGCATAAAATAGGCCGGCAATAAAAGGCCGAAATAGACGAGCGGCATGGGTGATGAGAGCTGCAAGGCGAGGCCTTTAGAGAATAGCCGCGCGCGCGGCGGGGCATCTTTCGCGGAGGCTTCAGCATCCGGCAGCGGGCCAAAGATCGTGCTTAAAGCTAAATAGAGAATGACTAAAAGCCCAATAACTTTTAGGCCTAAAAAGGCTTTTGGAAATTGCACAGCCAGAGCCGCAGCGCCGCTAGCGGCCAGCAAAAGCCAAACCACATTCGCTGCTGCAATCCCCAGAGCGGGCAGCATGGCGAGGCGAAACCCATAGCGGAACGAAGAGGCGAGAACCAGCATAACCGCTGGGCCGGGCGTTAAGCCGCCAATGCCAAACAAAGCGACAAGCGCCAACCAAAGATCAAGTGACATAAATGGCTCTTATGTTCTCGTCAGGGCGCGTTGTTTGTATCGTTGGGTGGCGGCGATGGCCGCGTTAACGCTTCCAGCGCCTCTTGCTCTTCCGGGCTGAGAGGGGGCTGAGTTGCAACCGCCCGCGTTTTGCGCGTTTGCAGACCAAACCAGATCAGGCCCGCAATAATCAAGAGAAATGGCGAGCCCCATAATATATAGGTGTTTTTCTGAACCGGAGGTTTGAGCAAAACAAAATCACCATAACGGTTTTGCATAAAGGTCATAATCTGCTCGTCCGTTTCGCCGGCGCGGATGCGGGCCCGCACAAGGCGGCGCATATCTTCGGCAAGGCTTGCATCTGATTCCTCTATCGATTGATTTTGGCAGACAACGCAGCGTAGTGCATGACCAATGTCGCGCGCACGCGACTCGATCTCGGCCTCGCTTATTTGAGAGATCTCACTAATGACGGGCGGCGGCGCGTCTTGCGCGAATAGAGGAGCGCTCAAACCGAAGGCCAGAGCAGCAAACATCAGAAAAAAAGCGCGCCGGATCACGTTTCGCCCTCCAGAGATTTGACCAAAGGCCAGAGCGTTTGTGACCACACCTCATCGGTGACCATGCCAATATGTTTATAGCGTATTTTGCCGTTGCGGTCGACGACGAAGGTTTCCGGCGCGCCTGTCACGCCCAAATCTATGGCAAGCTGGCTGGTATCATCAAACAGGATAACGTCATAAGGGTCTCCGTAATGGGCGATCCAGCGCTGGCCTTTTTCGCGGTCATCACGCCAATTGACCCCAATCATCTTGACGCGTCCCTGCTGTCCGATCTCAACAAGTTTCGGATGTTCTTGAACGCAGGCCGCGCACCATGAGCCAAAAACATTCACGAGCGAGACCTGTCCGCGCATAATCTCGTCGGTCACAACCGCGCCAGGGTCATGCAGTGTACTCATGGTAAAATCGGGAAAAGGCTTATCCAGCATCTCCGTTGGAAGCACGCCGGGATCCCGGGTCAGGCCGACAGCGAGGAAGAGAGCAAGGCCCATAAAAAGCCCCAGCGGAAGAAGCGCTTTTATACGGTTCATACAGCCTCCCGTGTGACCAACTTTTCAGGCTCGTTTTGGGCGTCCGCGAGCGAGAACCGTAGCCGCCGATCCGCAAGCGATACAAATCCGGCGAGCGCCATCATCAGAGCGCCAATCCAAATCCATACCACATAGGGATGATAGTAACCGCGGATGACCCACCCGTTTTCAGGGTCGCCCTCGGAGATAGAGGCGAAAACCGTATCGCCAAACGACAGGCGAAAGCCCGCCTCGGTTGTGATCATATCGCGGACGGGATAAAACCGCCGCTCCGAGCGTAATAATTCTAGGTCGCGTCCGTCTTTGCTGACCGTGATTTCCGCGCCGGAAAAGGAATAATTATCCCGAGCGCCGGGCGTGACTTTATCCAGCGTATAAGTATATCCGGCCACGGTCAGGCTCTCGCCGATTTTAAGACGCGCCGCGTCATCATCAGACCAGACAGACATGGCAGTTACGCCCGCGGTAAATACGGCGATGCCCATATGGGCGATGAAAAACCCCCAAAAAGCGGCAGGCTGCGCGCGCATAAGTTTCCAGCTCTCAGGGCCGGAGACATCGCCCATCCGCGTCTTGCGCGCCAATGTCATGAGCGTTCCGTAAGCCAGATAGGCCGCGAGTCCCAAGGCCAGCCCGCCCAAAACAGATTTGCCAAACACAGAGACCAGCCCGGCAATGATGACAATAAGCACAAGGCCAATGAGCGCGGGCCGTTTTAAGCGCGCCATATCGTCTTTGCGCCATTTCATCAGCGGGGCGAGCCCCATAAACAGGATAAGCACGCACATAATCGGCGCAAATGTTGCGTCAAAATACGGCTCTCCGACTGAGATTTTCTCGTGGGATACGGCGTCGACTAGGAGCGGATAAAACGTGCCGAGGAACACGGTGACGGCTGCTGTGATCAAGAGGATGTTATTCAGGACCAGCCCGCCCTCACGGGAGAGGGGCTCAAATCCGGAGGATGAGCGCAGTGTTCCGGCGCGCAGGGCATAGAGCGCGAGCGAGCCGCCTGTGGACAGCACCAATAAGGCCAGAATGAAAATACCCCGCGAGGGATCAACGGCGAAGGCATGGACACTGACAAGGACGCCGGAGCGCACAACAAATGTGCCGATCAGGGCGAGGGAAAAGGTTGAAATACCAAGTAGCACCGTCCAGCTCGCCATTTTATGCCGGGTGCCCAGCACGAGAATCGAGTGCAGCAGGGCCGTGCCCGCCAGCCATGGCATAAAGGAGACGTTTTCAACCGGGTCCCACATCCACCAGCCGCCCCAGCCAAGCTCGTAATAGGCCCAGACACTGCCTAAAGTAATGCCGATGGTTAAAAAGCTCCACGCCAGCAAAACCCATGGACGGAGCCAGCGCGCCCAAATCGCGTCAATGCGCCCCTCAATCAGCGCGGCGACGGAAAATGAAAAGGCCATCGAAAACCCGACATAGCCCAAATATAAAAACGGGGGGTGCAGAGCAAGGCCGGGGTCTTGGAGCAGCGGGTTCATGCCTGACCCGTCTGCGGGCACCGGCAAAAGCCGCTCAAACGGGTTTGACGTTAACAGAACAAAGGCGAAAAACCCCACGCCGACCATGCCCTGCACAGCTAAAGACCGGGCTTTGAGGCTTGCGGGGAGAGAGCGGCCAAATACCGGCACCATGGCGCCAAAAATTGTTAAAATCAGCACCCATAATAGCATAGAGCCTTCATGATTGGCCCAGACACCTGTGATTTTATACAAGAATGGTTTGGCTGTATGGGAATGGCTCGCGGTTAATTTGACGGAAAAATCAGACGTGATGAATGTCCATGTCAGGGCGGCAAATGACAAAACGGTCAGCGCGCATTGCAGTAAGGCTGCCCGGTCGCCAAACGCCATCATGCGCGCATCACCCCGGTGCGCGCCAACCATCGGCACAATTGATTGAGCGATCGCTGCGAGCATGGCCGCAATTAACGCAATATGTCCAAATTCAGCAATCATAATAACGGCTTGTAGAGCGCTGCGCCGCGTAAGCCAAGACACAAACATGCCGCAGAGCCATAAGAGCCTTAGAGATAATATGCCCCACTATATCTGCACGTTTGTACGCCCCGCCATGGCGCGGCGTAATAAGAGACGTCCTTAAGATTTGTTAGAAAACATCCATTTTTTTGACAGGTTGATGCTTGATCATTTTATTAAACCCGTATGCAATTGCGAGGCTCATCACGGCATAAATAAGGCTGCTTGGCAGAGCGATCTTTTTGGCTAGCGGCGCTGCATATTGCTCTGAGGCTTCCATAAGTTGGCCGAAGCCGCCGCCCATCATGGCTTCTTTCATAGCATCTTGGAGTTCGCCGTACAAAACGGGTGCAATCAGAGGCGGAACAACGGAATTATGAATAGTGGCTCCGACCAAGAAAACGATGATGGGGACAAATACCATCCATCCGGATTTCCCGCCGTCGCGGTACCGTTTTATGAATAAGACCACCCAACAATAAAAGGTAATAAGCACAAAAATTTTAAGAATATTGGCTATGTTAATGCTGATCATAGGCAAAAGATTGATCAAAAACGTCACCGCAACCAAAACATAGGCTCCGCGCATGAACTCATCCGGGTTAATCCGGCCTGATGGTGAAAAAAGCAATCCGCCCACTGTGCGTCTCCGTGACTATGAAATGTATAAATTGACAGATTTGCTGGAAAATTCAAGAGTCTAATCGGGCGGCGGGCCATAGGCATTATCACCGGGTTGAGATTTGGATAGACCGAGCCAAAGCACAAAAAGCGCGGGCAAAAGCATGAGGAGCTGCCGAATAAAGGGCATGCTCTCGGCGATATTGGCTTGATAGCGGGCTGTGATTTCATTCGCGACTTCTGTATCGATCTCGGCTTCGCGGCTATATTGGGAAAACTCGGCAAAATATTCTGAGCCGCCAAACATTAGCATAATGACGATCATAGCGACGACCTCGGCGGCGATCAGTGCAAAAAACGGCCGGACACTGCGCCCCATATCGTGCAGGCGTTTGGCAAAGAGATTGTAAAACATATAGAGCGCAAGAGAATAAAAAATCATGCCGAGATAAAACCCGGGCATGGTTTGGAAGCCGACGGTGCGGAGCGCTGCATTGCCTGAAACAACGAAAACACAGAGCGCGGCAAAGCCAAGCCAATATTGCGGCCGAGCGATACGTCCATTTGGGGAGAAGAAAAGGGTTTTGATCACAATGTGCTCTGCTCGGTTTTATGTTCGAAGTTAAGATTAACGTAGCCATTATCCGGTATTGATCTGTCTGACTAGCCTTAGAGAGACATGTGCGACAAAGAACCAGATATTCAGTGATGACCGTGCTCAGCGCCGCTTTATTGGCGGGCTGCGGCGTGGATGACGATTCCGGGTTGATGCCGATTGAGGGTATGCAAAGCTTGCCGCCGCCTTCCTCTAGTTTTGCGCCGGCTCCGATTATGGAGGCCAAGCCTGATGAAAAGACAGAATTTCGATTTGGAACCGGGCTTGAGCCTGCACCGCAAACCCGTCCCGCCGCTGCCGTTCAAAGTATGGCGCAAGCCCCAGCACCAACTGCGCCCCGGCCTACGGTGGTGCATAAACCGGCGAAAGGTGCGCCGCACTTTCCCGTGCGCCGCTGTATGAATATGGGCAACGCCCTTGAGGCCGAAACGGAAGGCGAATGGGGTTATACTATCGAAGCTGCGCATTTTACCGAAATTAGCCGCGCGGGTTTTGATACGGTGCGCATCCCCGTTCGCTGGGACGCGCATACGCAAAACCGCCCGCCATACGCCATTAACCCGGCCTTTATGACCCGTATTCAAACCGTTACCGCGCAGGCTCAGCGCGCAGGGTTAGGCGTGATTATTGATGTCCACCATTATGACAGCTTGATGCAAAACCCGGTTGGGGAAACAGCCAAGTTCCTCGCGATTTGGGAGCAAATATCCGCTGCCTTTAAAGGCGCGCCTGATAGCGTTTATTTTGAAATCCTCAATGAGCCGATGGCGCCTATGACCATGGCTGATGCCAACCGACTTTACGCGCGGGTGCTGCCGATTATTCGCAAACACCACCCCCGGCGGGCGGTGATCATGGGCGGCGATCAATGGAATTCTATTGAAACGATTGACTCTGTCATGTGGCCCAACGATCCGTATTTAGTGGCGACATTCCATGATTACGGCCCGCATGAGTTCACCCATCAAGGGGCAAGCTGGATGGATAACCCGCCGCCAACGGGCCGCGTCTGGGGCGAGCGTGCGGATATGAAAGAGCTGAAAGACACCTATGATATTGCCCGGCGGTTCAAGGCCGCAACGGGCTTACCTGTTTTTGTCGGCGAATTTGGCGTGATCGATACCGCCCCCCACAGCGAGCGTGTGCGCTGGACGGAAATTCGGCGCAAGACGATTGAGGCTGAAGGCATGAGTTGGTGTGCGTGGGATTTTGCGGGTGCGTTTAAAACATATGATGTCAATGAGCGCAGATGGCTCCCTGGCATGCGGGACGCTTTAACTGGGCCATAGTCCTTTTAATTCGACATCCCCTTTTCAGCGGCCTCTTGGTCCGCGTCGAGCGTGTTTTTGAGCATCTGCCGGGCCGTCTCCGCCTTTGCGGCCAAAGCGTTCATATCATCGCGGATCATATAGGTTTCCTCTACGAGCGCCCAGTCATGGGCGGCGAGCTTATCGGACAGCGCTTGAGCCCCGTCTTTAGTGTGACCTAAATATTCCAGCGCCTGCCGGCCCATGGCAAGGCTGGCGCGGAAGGTCTCGCGTTCTATAAAATCGACTCCAACCGCCATAAGCTCAAACAGATGCGGGCGGTTTCGGGCACGGGCAATAATTTTTGCGTTTGGAAAATGTTCCTTAATATCTCGGGCAGCTTGAACAGCCTTATCCACATTATCAATGGCGATGATGATAATATCGGCTTTGGCGGCTCCCGCCATAGACAGCAGGTCAACATCAGAGCCATCGCCGTAATAGACCTTATAGCCAAATTGTTTGATAAATTCGATATGGTCGCCGTCATGATCAATAATGGTGGTATCAATATCGCGCATATGGAGCAGGCGCGCCGCCAATTGCCCAACGCGGCCAAACCCCAGAACAATTACGCGGTTTTGTTTGTCTTTCGGCGCGTCACCGGTTTTCGGGGCCGGGTTAAACCGGGGCGCGATGAATTTGTCATAAATTAGCACAATCAGCGGGGTTAAGGCCATTGAAAGCGCGATCACGGCGCTGAGAACCGTGACGGTGTCGCTTTTGATGACCTGTTCGACAAGCGCGAACTGGAACAGAACAAACCCAAACTCTCCCGCCTGCGCAAGCAGTGAAGCGAAGAGAAGGTTGCTGGCTTTTTCCAGCTTGAAAACATGCCCGATAGCAAAAAGGATGGCAAATTTGAGCGCGATTAAACCGATAACCATCCCGGCAATGCCCAACGGGTTTTGCGCGAGCGTGACCAAATTCAGAGACATGCCAACAGACATAAAAAACAGACCGAGAAGCAAGGCTTTAAACGGCTCAATATCACGCTCAAGCTGATGGCGATATTCTGAATCGGCCAGCACAACGCCTGCGATAAACGCACCGAGCGCAGCGGATAAGCCCAGCCAATGCATCAATAAAGCCGCGCCGACAACGAGCAATAGCGCCATGGCCGTGAAAGTCTCGCGCACTTTGCTTTTGGCAATCAACCGGAAAAGCGGGCGCAGTAATAGGCGGCCCGCGAGAACCATGCCGCCGAAAACGCCAAATATAGCAGCGGCGCGCCAAATACCCTCCGGGCCGCTATGAGCTTTCGGGCCGTGTCCGCCGTCATGCGGTATATCTGTTACGCTGTGATCAATACCTCCAAAAGACGCGACCAGCGGCAGTGATGCTATCATCGCGATAACTATAACATCTTGAAATAGGAGCACAGAAAACCCGGCTTGCCCGGCGCTTGTCCCCATCATCCCGCGGTCTTGCATGGTCTGAACAGCAATCGCCGTCGATGAGAGCGCGAGCGCCATACCGATAACCAAGGATTCAGCCAGTGGCATACCGAGCAGGTACGCGGCTGCGGCGATGAAGACTGTGGTGAGGGCAACCTGCAAGCCGCCAAGCCCGACGAGCTTTACGCGCATGTCCCACAAGGCGCTGGGTTTTAATTCGAGGCCGATGATAAATAACATCATCACCACGCCAAATTCGCTAAAGTGGAGAATAGTTTCCGGTTCTGAAATAAATCCCAGGGCAAACGGGCCAATTAAAATACCGGCAATGAGATAGCCAATGACCGACCCAAGGCCGGAGAGTTTGCTAATCGGCACCAAAAGACAGGCCGCGAGTAGAAATATAAAGACCGATTCGAGCAATGATCCGTCCATGGCTTTATCCTTCGATGAGACGTTTTTCGTAATACATGAGCGACACGTCATACGCGGGATAATCCGCCTCGCCAATGGGATTAAACCCGAGCGCCTTATGAAATTTATGTGATCCCGGATTGTCGGGCCGCGTGTTAACTTCGCACACAAGCCTGGGGTAGCCCCGCGCGCGGGCCGTACGTTCAAAGTCTGCATATAATTGGCGGGCATAGCCCCGACCTTGTGATCCGGCGGCGATAATTACGCGGTCGATATAGAAAAACTTGTCAAAACGGGGCCGAAGCCATTGCAGGTTTTTGTGATCATAATCTGCGTCATGACCATAGCCGATGAGAACACCGGACGCTTCATCTACCTGTTTGGTATAAGAAGAGACTGATAAAAGTGCTTTTAACCCGTCTAAATCCAGCGGCGACAACCAATGCACAAAATGCTGGTTCATCGATAGAATTTGCGCATGGTGCCGAGGTTTTATATTGCCGATCATTTTGCGGCTTGTTTCAGGCTTTCATAAACCCCGCGCGCTAAAGCTCTGGCGGTGCAGCGGGCCGCCGCAGCACCAAGCTCTGCAAGCAATACGGGGCTTTCGCAAACTTTATCGCCGGTGGACAGCGCAAAAATCGTGTCCCCGTCTAGCGGGGTGTGCGCGGGCTGTACCGCCATTGCGATGCCGTCTTGCGCCATGATGGCTATGCGTTTGAGCTGTTTTTGCTGGAGCGCAGCGTTGACCGCTACCGCGCCTATTACAGTGGATTGCCCGGCGGCCTTTAGGAAGGCGAGCTTTGTATCGCTTGCGGGGCCGTAGACATAATCAGCGGACGGGCGTGTGCCGCCATATTCACCGCCAACTTCATACGGCCATGCCCAATAACAATTCGTACCCGGCATAAAGGGCGAGCCGACCGGGTTGGCGGCAATGATGGCGCCGACTGTGATACCGTCTACGGTTTCCGAGGCGCTTCCCAGCCCTCCCGGATAGATCCCAGCCGTTGCGCCGTACCCTGCCCCCGCGCGTCCAAGCTGAATGGTCTTGCCTGCGGCCTCGCATGCGGCGAGTCCGAGGGTGTGAAAGGGGGGCGCATTGCCCCATGCTTTGTTGCCGCCATTGGCATTATCAAAGAGAATGGCCGACGGCACGATGGGAGATACGGGAATGGGCTCCGGGCCCGGCGCATATCCGCGCCTTTGCCCGCCCAGCCATGTTGTCACCGCATCCGCCGCCGCCAATCCGTAAACAGAGCCGCCTGCCAAAACAAGCGCGTGAACCCGGTCTATCAATCCGCCATTTGCCAGCGCGTCGGTTTCGCGCGTTCCCGGCCCGCCGCCGCGTACATCGACAGCGCAGACCGCAGGGGCACCGGGCAATATAACCGTAACGCCGGTTTTAACGTGCTCATCATGAGCTTGCCCAATTTTAAGCCCGCCGACATCAAGAATAGTATTGTAATGTGCCATACTATAGCGACACGTTATTTTGTGCCGCTTGTCAATAGGGGTACGGGGTCAAATTATTCGCCGGGAAAGTCCCAATCGATTTTCGTACATAAGGCCCGCAGCGCATTCGACCGTTTATTGATCTTCACCATCAGGTTTAGGAGCTCGATTTTTTCCGTATCCGACATGTGATAGTGAATATCTTGCTCGAGCGTACTAAAGACATGACGAATACGGGTTTGATAGGCGGTTGCCAGTGTTTGTCCGGTTTGGGTCAAGGCCAGCAAAACACTGCGCGTATCAAAATTATTCGTATTGCGCTTGATTTTGCCCTCACCGACTAATTTTACGCTCGCCCGGGTGACTGTGGCGGGGTCATAACAGAGCAGTTCTGAAACCTGAATGGGCGACAAGGGTTTGTTGAAAAAACTTAGCGTTGCCAGAATTCTCAGCTCTCGCAATTTCAGATCGCCAAGGCCGGGCAGGCCCGGAACAACAACTTTCTTGAGTATAAAATTATAATCATCAGACAAGCGCTCGCCGTAAGCTTGGAAAGTCGTGTCGGCGTAATCGGCCGGGTTAACCGTTAAGCTTTCGAGCGGCGCGATGTCCACATGGGCTCCTAGGGTATTATCAAGCACGCGAAATCCTCTGCGTTATTTGGTCTCTCCCCAGAACCCCTTGATGTTTTACGGATACAACGCCGCCGTTAATATCTCGCGTAAAATTACCCTTAAATCAGGGTTAACTCTGTTCTTGTTTCAAGGGCTAAGCCGATTATGATGCGCGGTAAGGAGACATATTATGCGCGCTGTAAAATATCTATTATTCTCATCCATTATCGGATTGGTAGCTTGCCAAACAGCCAATGAGGTGAGCAGCGAACCGCCAGCGGAGCCTGAAATTGTACGCATGGCCAAAACGCCTGCGATGTCGCCGGGTATGGTTGCGGCGGCAAACCCGCTCGCGGTTGAGGCCGGGCTTGAGATTTTGCGCGCTGGCGGCTCGGCAGTCGATGCGGCAATTGCCGTGCAGACGGTCTTAGGTTTGGTTGAGCCGCAAAGCTCCGGTATTGGCGGCGGCGCCTTTATGATTGTTTATGATAATAAGACTGGCGAAGTCTGGGGTTATGATGGCCGCGAGACCGCGCCGTCAGGCGTTACCCCAAAGCTATTTTACGGTGATGATGGCAAGACGCTGCGTTATTTTGACGGTATCGCGTCCGGGCGGTCAACGGGCGTGCCGAGCGTCATGGTGATGTTGAAAAAAGCGCATGATGATTATGGGGCGTTGCCATGGGGGCCGCAAATGGAGCCGGCTATCGCGCTCGCCCAAGACGGTTTCGCGATTAGTCCGCGTATGGCGAATTTAATGAAGCGGGCGGGAAATTATGCTCTGTCGCGGCAAGACGCTGCGCGGGAGTATTTTTTTGAGGCCGACGGAAAAACTACGTACCCCGAAGGCTTTATCCGGGACAATCAACCGTATGCCCAAACCCTCAAAGCTTTACAGAAAAACCCGCGCGCGCTCCTAGAGGGGTCCATCGCAGAGGAGATCATAGCGGCGGTCCGGGAAGAGCCGCATCCCGGCACGATGACGCTGAGTGACATGGCGGCTTATAAGGCGAAGAAACGCCCGGCGCTATGTTCAACCTACCGCAAGCACACGGTTTGCGGCGCGCAGCCGCCGTCCTCCGGCGGCGTGGCCGTTCAGGCGATTTTGGGCATATTGGAAAATTATGACATGACGGCTTTGGGCCAAAGCCGTGAAGGCTGGCATGTTTTTTCGGAGGCCAGTTTTCTGGCCTACGCGGACCGCGACCGCTATGTTGCCGACGATGAGTTTGTGGCGGTTCCTATACAGGCGATGCTGGATAAGGATTACCTGAAAATGCGGGCGAGCCTCATATCGCCGGATGCTGTGATTAACCCGGTTGAAGCCGGAGACCCGGCAGGCTTTGTGCGCGGCAAGGACGCAACGCCCGATAGTCCTGGAACCTCGCACTTTACAATTGTCGATGGTTCAGGCTTAACCGTGTCGATGACAACAACTGTTGAAAGCGTATTTGGCAGCCAGCGCATGGCCGCTGGATTTATGCTCAATAATC
>CAYGRF010000044.1:0-8435 GCA_964352275.1 uncultured Caulobacterales bacterium | reverse complement strand
GTTGAAAGCGTATTTGGCAGCCAGCGCATGGCCGCTGGATTTATGCTCAATAATCAGCTCACAGACTTTTCTTTCAAAACCCACGATGCCCAGGGCCGCCATATTGCGAATGCGCCGGCCGCTGGAAAGCGCCCGCGATCCTCTATGTCGCCTACGATTGTTTTTGACGAGAACGGTGAGTTCCTATTCACAACCGGTTCTCCGGGCGGCGGCGCGATCATTGCCTATACAGCCAAAACCATTGTCGGAATGCTCGATTGGGGCCTGTCTCCGCAAGAGGCGATTAACCTCCCCAATGTGATTGCCCGTAACGGCTCCATCCGGCTTGAAGAAAATAAGCTGGATGAGGCCATAATTAAGGATCTCGAAGCTCTTGGGCATAAAGTCGTGCGCAGCAAAGGCGAAATTAGCGGGCTGCATATAATTTACCGCACCGAAGATGGCAGGCTCATCGGCGGGGCCGATCCCCGCCGGGAAGGGGTTGCCCGCGAAGTCAGCGCCAAGAAAGCCATTGCCAAAGAGCCTTAGGATGAGCGTCGCCGCCGAGATAAATCCTTGGGATGATCTGCCTGCGATGCAGGCCGAGTTTGCAAAAACCGGGCGTATGCAAATTCGCAATTTTTTGCCGGAAGATACAGCACGGGCTTTGCAATCGGCCCTGAACGGACTTGAATGGCGGTTGGTACTGAATGAAAACGGAAAACATCTGGATATTCACCCCGTCCAGATCAAGCAAATCGGCGCTAAGAAAATGCGTTTGATTAAAGAGGCAGCGCGGGCGCGGGCGGCAAGCGAGTTCCAATATCTCTACGAAAACTATCCCGTCTTTGATGTTTTAAAATCCGACAAACCGGTCAACCCGGATATTAAAAGTGTTTATACGGCTCTAAATAGTCAGCCCTTTCGTGAGCGGCTTCACGCCATGACAGGACTGCCCGTTGATTATTGCGACATTCAAGCCACCCGGTATCGCGCCGGACATTTTCTCACCAGCCATGATGACGGGGTTGAGGGTAAAAATCGGCAAATGGCCTTTGTGCTCAATATGACGGATGTCTGGCGCGCGAGCTGGGGCGGGCGATTGGAATTTACCGGCCCGAACGGAGAGGTGATTGATACGCTTTTGCCGGTATTTAATTCCCTATCCTTGTTCAAAGTGCCTCAACCTCATGAGGTCACACTTGTCAGCCATAAGGCGAAATCGTCCCGGATCGCGCTGACCGGGTGGTTTCGAACGCGGTAACGTCTTACGGGGTGTAACCCCAAACGGGCGGCGGCGTTGGTACCGGGCGGGTCAGGTCAAATTCAGCTTCAAAATACCGGCCCTCACGCGCGAGGCTATAGGTAAAGCGCTCCCCCGGCGTAATGGTAAGAGACCAAACATTGGTGACAGAGGCGCTCAGCCCCTCTTTTTCAAATAGGCTTATGGACTCATTATCGACTGGAAAGTTTTGCGACGTATCAGTGCCCGGCGTTATCGTATCGCCGCCATACATCGTCACGGCGTCAGGCTCGCCGTCTTCATGGCGGTGATCATGTTTCAAGCGCAGTCCGTCCTCGGTGCGGGAAACAATCCATGTCCGCGAGCGGTCATCACCGACATGAAGCGGGATTTTCACCTCTGCCATAGCGCAATCGCGGATGTGGATTGTTAATGTTTCTGCACGCCAATCCGCGTCTTGCGGGTCGTCAGACGTTATCGCGCCCTCAAAAGATTGACCACACAGACCGTTCAAGTGCACCATGAAGGCGTCTTGAGGCGGCAACTCCGCGGCTTCGCACGCGGCCAACAGCAAGGCCGCCCCGGCAATGATGAAAGTCTTTCGCATAATGATCTCCTATAGGCCCTAATAATCCGCGCCGACCGCATGAAGCAGAGCGCCGTTTTTGCGTAGCCACTGTTTCGCGGGTTTAACGCGGCCGCAAATACTATCGACAACAGCCCAATATGCGGCGCTATGGTTGGGCTCGATCATGTGGGCGCATTCATGGGCGGCCACATAGTCCAGCACAAATGGCGGCGCGCAAACCAGCCGCCAAGAATAGGATATATGGCCTTTGCCGCCGCGCGTAATGCAGGAACCCCACCGCGAACGCGTGTCGCGTACAGATATTTTGCCAATGTCTTTACCAAGCTTATCCGCATAGATCTGCGTCGATGCCTCTAGCGCCGCGCGCGCCTCACGGATCAAAAGCCGCTGTGTGCGGCCTGCGAAAACATCCGGTGCGCCGGGGACAATAATCTCCATGCCGTCCCGGTCAATATGTGGCCGCCCGCGCGCGCCCGGCGCGGTAAGGCGGTACGTCTCGCCAAACAAGAGAACGTCTTGGCCCGCAATGAAAGGCTGCGGCTTGGGCAAAGCCTCAAGCTGAACATCAATCCAATCCTGTTGTTTGCGGGCAAAGCTCCGCGCCTTATCGACAGCCCGCCTGCCCGGCACAGTGACTATAACTTCGCGCTCGGAGGAATTGACGCGCAAGGATATGCGCCGAGCGCGATCTGAGAGCCGGTATAAAATACGCGGATCATCGGGATCGCGAAACTGCACTTTTCCCTGTGCAGCCGGGCCTGACCTGCTAAGAGGGCTGCGAGCTTTTAATGTGTTAAGGAAACCTGTCATGTCTATAGTGCGCGCGCTTATTCCGTCTGTGATTCTGCCCCTTACCCTAATGGCGGGCGGGTGCAACAACAAGCCCGAGCCTGAAACAAAAGCGCCGGTTGCCGCAGTCAGCGAACCTATCAGCCTGGTCAGTCTTTCCCGTAAGGACTTTGAGAAAAGCCTGAACGTTAAACCGCAATCCATCAAACCTGCGAGCGCGAATGCGGCGCTGGAGCGTCTCGATTTGGCAAAGTCGTCCGAGGGTAAGTTCTTTTGGAGCGAAAAATCCGGCGGGAATGGACAATATACCTATAAAAACTTGAATGTGAGATCCGAAGACGGACATCTGGTCAATATTGGCGTTTTGGAGCTCACCAATGTGAGAATGGACAATGATAGTCCGTATTTTGACCGTGCGGATATGAAAAATGTGACCATTACCGCGCCGGACTCTGCTGTGACGATTGGGAATATTTCCCTGAGCGACCCCTCGCCGGAGTTTAGCCGATCCTTGATGGAGGCGATTGAGAAAATTGATGATATGCGCAATCTGCGCCGCTTAGACCTTGATTTGAATATGGGAATTGAGGGTAAAGCCTTTGGCGCAATCCTGATGGATAATATTTTAGTTGACGGCAAAGGTGGCAGCGCAGGGCTTAAAACACTGGGTTGGCGCGAGGACGCAAAAACAGGCAAAGCCGCTTTTTTGCTTGAGCGGTTTTTAGCCACGTCCCAGGAAACTTCGGATAGTCCGGAGACCAAAATTTCAATTGGATCCGTATCGGGCACAGGTCTTGATGCCAAAGCCTTCAGAGACATTCAAAGCGACGACAAAACCCACAAACAATCTGTTTTTGATCTTTTCGGTTACTATGCGCCTGCGGCTGCCGATATAGCGGTCAAGGATATTATGGTGCAATCCAGCACAATGACGGCGCAAACAGAGGGGGTGATCAGCCGGTCAATCCACCGCGGCGATAACACTGAGGTCCAGCAAGTCTTGAAGCCGTTAACGCTCTCATTTTCTGGCCAGCCCGAGGGCGGGGATGCGTACCGCTTATGGGAAGGCGTTAAAGGCGCGGGATATGAGGACCTTATTATTAGCGGCTCTCATACGGTGAATGTGGATAATGCCGCTAAGGCCTTTTCTATCACAAACGGCAACCTCTCTCTCAAGGACGGTTTTAAGCTTGATTATACGCTCTCCGGCCAGACAGCCGCCGGTATAGATGATACAACGCTCACCGGGCTCACCCTAAACTTGACCGACCAATCCATCGTCGACCGTGCGTTTACCTATTTTGCGCTGCAACAGGGCAAAACCCCGTCAAAAGCCAAAATGCAGGCTAAAGGCGCGCTTATGTTGGGCGGCGCAGCAGCGGCTTTCATGGCTCCGAGCGGTGAGGATCAGGCGGCGATTACCCAAACGGTGAACAGCCTTGCTGGATTTATTGATCAGGGAGGGCAGTTACAAATTGCCTTGAACCCGCAGGCCCCGTTAACACTCGAGGACATGCAGAATATTGATCCGATGAGTGCGAGCCCGAAACAGTTCGGGTTAACCGTCAATCATATTAAATAGAGCTGTTAAAGTATCAGAGCCGATTGGATTTCTTAAAAGCTTTGAGGCGTGAGGATATGTCTGCAACTGTGCTATTGTGCGTGAAAACATCGACAAATTCACCGTCTTTATCCATGAGATAAATCAGGCTGACATGATCAACAGTATAGCCGCCTGTCAGATCCGGGTCTTCTACCTTTTGCGCGTAAATTTTATAGGCCTTTTTTGCGGCTTCGACTTGGTCATCTGTGCCGGTAAACGCAATCAGGTTTTTTGGAAACCCGTTGGCTGTGATGTATAATTTCAGGCTTTCCGGCGTATCACGCTCCGGGTCAACGCTAAAGAATATGGGCTGAAAAATCTCGCCTTCGGGATCAACTTCGGCCAGCGCCGCGCCCATTTGCTGTAGCGCAAGCGGGCAAACGTCCGGGCAATAGGAAAAGCCGAAATAAATGAGCTGGGGTTTTCCAAGAATGTCTTTCTCCGTCACCACGGCCCCGTCTTGATTGACCAATGTGAACGGGCCGCCAATATCAGCTTTTCCGGTGACAGTGACAGGACCGGACTGCGCGGTTTCCTGCGGGCTGCATGCGGTTAATCCGGATAGGCCTAAAGCGGCGGTGATTATCAAAGCGCGAAACATAAGTGACAACTCCTCATCAATCTTTATGGTGGCGATGTAAGTGAGAGGCGGCCTTATGTCCACAGTTCAAGGCGGTGATGCGTCAATATATGCAAATGATCCGGCGGCGGAGATTGCGGGGCAATCACTGCGGCTATCACAGCTCGCGCGCGGCCGGTCAGGCCGGCTCAGGCGATCAACGCTTTTAAATCTACGCTGGGCTGCCGTCTTAGGCCAGAGCTTTGCCGTATTGGTTGTGTATATGGGGCTTGGTTTCCCCTTGCCGATTGTGCCGGCCTTCCTTGTGATTGGCGTCAGTGTATTATTAAACATTATTGTCATCATGCTGCTCCCTTTTGATCGCCGCGTGAGCGATAGTGAGGCGTGCGCCCAACTTGGGTTTGATCTTTTACAGCTCGCAATTTTATTGTGGCTAACGGGCGGCATGAAGAACCCGTTTGCGCTTCTTTTCCTCGCGCCGGTTGTTACAAGCGCGACAACGCTAAGCCGCCCTGTTGTTGCCAGTCTTGGCTTGTTTGCCGCGGCGCTTTCTTTTGCGCTTTTGTTTGATACGCGTCCCCTGCCGTGGTCACCGCCGGGCAGTTTCACATTGCCTTTTACATTTATGCTGGGGAGCTGGATCGCGCTCATGACCGGCATGGTGTTTACATCCCTCTATGCGTGGCGCTCTGCCACAGAGGCCCGCCGCATGTCCGAAGCCCTTGCCGCGACCGAGGCTGTGCTCGCCCATGAGCAGAAACTGGCAGCATTGGGCGGGCTTGCTGCTGCTGCTGCCCATGAGCTTGGCACCCCGTTGGCGACCATTCAATTAACCGCCAAAGAAATGGCCAGAGACCTCGATCCCGCGACCCCGCTGGGGGAAGATGCGCAACTGCTGCTCTCGCAAACAATTCGGTGCCGCGACATACTCAAGCAGCTCGCCTTACGCGGCGATGAGGGCGATGTGATTCACGACCAAATGAGTCTGGATACATTGATGCGCGAAGCGGCAGACCCGTTTTTCGGTATGGGCGCAGACATCCATATTACAGCGTCCGGCGAGGGAGCCGCGCCGCCGCTCGGGCGGCAGGCCGAGTTATTATACGGGCTAAAAAACTTCATCGAAAATGCGGTCGGTTTCACGACTACATCCGTCTGGGTTACCGGCTGGTGGGATCCAAACCACATTATCATCCGTATAGAGGATGACGGGGCAGGGTTTGACCCCGGCCTTATAGGAAAGCTCGGAGAGCCTTATGTTTCAGGACGCGACGAAGCCGCAGACGCCGGCGGTCTCGGCCTCGGCGTTTTCATTGCCACAACCCTTATTGAACGCACTGGCGGCACGGCCCATTTCAGCAACCGCAAACCGGGCGGCGCGCGGGTGAATTTGCAATGGCCGCGATCCGCTCTTGAAATTTAAGTCTTACGATTCTCTACAACCACGCTATAATACCGGATATAGAAAGAGGTATACCATGTCGGATTTATCAGGTGACTACATAATCCCGGATGACAACACTATTATGATTTTGGATGATGACGGCCCGTTTAGAAACCGGTTGGGCCGCGCCCTCACCCAAAGAGGATTTGAGGTCTCCGCCGTTGAGACTGTTGCTGACGCGATGAACCGGGTTAAAATCAATCCGCCAGCGTTTGCTGTGCTGGATATGCGCCTTGGTGATGGCAACGGTTTAACAGTTGTAGAAGCTCTGCACGAAAGCCGCCCGGATTGTAAGATGGTCATGCTCACCGGATATGGCAATCTGGCGACGGCTGTCCACGCGATCAAAGCCGGAGCGATTGATTACCTTGCCAAACCTGCTGACGCCGATGATGTGTGCAAGGCCCTGCTTGCGCCGCGCGGTGAGCAGCCCTCGCCCCCTGAAAACCCCATGTCTGCTGACCGGGTGCGCTGGGAGCATATTCAGCGGGTGTATGAACTGTGCGGGAAAAATGTTTCGGAAACGGCCCGGCGGCTTAACATGCACCGCCGGACTTTACAGCGAATTTTGGCCAAGCGCGCGCCGCGTTAAACCTGCTGAATTGACAGCGCGCAATCTTGGGCCTATGCGGACTGAGATTTCAGCGTGTGAGTAAACCCATGAACACATTTTGTCGGCTTATCCCCTCAGCCCTTAAGGCTGACTCGTTCCCGGTGATGATGGTGTAAATGCGATTGGCATAACCGCTTCAAACCTCCCGGGATCTCCTGCGGAGGTTTTTTTATGCGTCCGCATTTTATTTGAAAATAAAGATACGTAATGACTGATACACCAACATTAGGGCGCAAAGCCCAATTGCCAGACACATGGGGCGGGGAATTAAAGGCTTTTCTCTGGATTGGTATTCCGATGGGCCTTGCGCAGCTTATTCAGTTTTCAATTTATACCGTTGATACTGTCATGATTGGCCGTCTTGGCCCCGAAGACCTCGGCGCGGCGGCGCTGGGCACCGTTATTTATTTCCTGCTGTGGATGATCGGAGCAGGCCCGGTCATGGCGGTCTCGCCTCTTGTTTCGCAAGCGCTCGGCGCTGACCAAATGGATAAGCGCGGGGTTCGCATGTCTGTGCGCATGGCGATTTGGTTGATTGCTTTGATGTTCCCGTTTCTTGTGGTGCTGGTCATGTTCACGGAGCCTTTATTGATCGCGTTTGGACAAGATCCGGGCCTCTCGAAAAAAGCCTCCCATTACATGATGGCGCTAGTGGCAGGATGGCCGTTTGCTCTGGGCATTATGGCGCTGCGTAATTTTCTCGCCGCCATTGAGAAAACACTCGTGCCGCTTGCGCTAGTCTCCGTCACAGTGTTGATCAATGCGGGCCTGAATTATATCCTGATATTTGGTCATTTTGGCGCTCCGCGTCTTGAGTTGATTGGGGCCGGTATTGCCTCATCTTTGTCATATATTTTATGTTTTGTGATGTTTGCCGCCTATATCCAGATCGACAAACAAGCGCGTACGTTCGCGCTTTTTGAAAATTGGTGGAAGCCCCGTTGGCACCGCATGCAAGATGTCGTGCGTTTGGGCTGGCCGATTAGTATCACGACTATTTTTGAGGGCATGTTATTTAATGCCTGCGTGGTTTTGATGGGGTTGATTGGCATCATGGAAGTTGCTGCCTATCAGGTTGCGCTCAATGTCGGCTCCCTTGCCTTTATGATACCGTTTGGTCTTGCCATGGCGGGTGCTGTCAGGGTTGGCTTGGCGCGGGGCGCCGGGAACGCGGCGGCCGTACAGCGCGCTGGTATTGTCACTATATTGGCTTGTATCGCCGCGATCATGATGTTTGCAATCCCAATTGCCCTATGGCCGAAAGCGATTGCCGGGCTTTATTTGAATATTGCCGACCCGGATAATGCAAAAGTCATTGCTCTGGTGGCCAGCTTTCTGCCCATTGCTGCCGCATTTATGTTTTTCGATGCCACACAGGTTGCGGCGAACCAGCTTTTGCGCGGCCTGAAAGATGTGACCATTCCCATGATTATGACCGGGTTTAGCTATTGGGTCATCGGGTTTCCGGTGGCTTATTATCTCGGCCTGAAAACCGATGTTGGCGCGGTCGGGATTTGGTACGGGCTTCTGGCCGGATTGATCACGGCGTCGATTTTGCTCGGGGCGCGGTTTTGGTATCTGGCGTGGCATAAGGC
>CAYGRF010000043.1:0-20297 GCA_964352275.1 uncultured Caulobacterales bacterium | reverse complement strand
ACATGGGAGACTATACCGAAAGCCGGCAGGATCATGATGTAAACCTCTGGGTGCCCAAAGCACCAGAACAAGTGCTGGAACATGACGGGGTCACCGCCCATGGACGGGTCAAAGAAACCTGTGCCGCCGGGGATCCGATCCGTGAACAGCATGAACAATGACGCGGCCAAAACCGGTAGAGCCAAAAGCAGCAAGAACGCCGTAACAAGCACAGACCATGCAAATAATGGCATCTTATGCATCGTCATGCCCGGCGCGCGCATATTCAAAATGGTGGTGATGAAGTTAATCGCGCCGAAAATGGACGAGAAACCGGCCGCGAGCAGACCAATAATGATAAAATCAAAAGCGGGCCCAGGCGATCCGGATGTCGAGAGCGGTGGATACATCACCCACGAGCCCCCAAACCCATCCCCGGACGCGCTTCCGGGCACGAAGAACGAGATCATCAAACAAATCAACGCCACTGGCAGGAGCCAGAAGGACAGATTGTTCATACGCGGGAACGCCATATCCGGCGCGCCGATCATAAGCGGCACAAACCAGTTGCCAAATCCGCCAATGACGGCCGGCATCACCATGAAGAAGATCATAATTAGACCATGCATAGACACATACACATTATAAGTGTGGGAATTATCAAAAATCTGAACGCCGGGTTCCGCCAATTCCAAGCGCATCATGAAAGACAGATAACCGCCAATTACGCCGGAAATGATCGCAAAGATCAGATAAAGCGTCCCGATGTCTTTGTGATTGGTTGAATAAAACCAGCGCGCGAAAATGCCCGGCTTACCGTCGTCTGCGTGGTCACCACCATAAGCTGCTACCATGACCGTCTCCTATTCCTGCGCCGCGGTCATAACTGAACCGCCCGCTATATTCGCCGCCATATCGCTCGCAAAGGTGCCATTATTGGCAACCCAGCGTTCAAACTCCGGCTTACTGATAACTTTAATCTCGATCGGCATGAAGGCGTGACGCGTTCCGCATATCTCTGAACACTGCCCGTAATATGTACCTTCTTTGCCGGTATTGACCTTAAACCATGTTTCGTTGATGCGGCCCGGAATGGCGTCCATTTTAATACCAAAGGCCGGCATCGCAAATGAATGAATATTATTGTTTGAGGTCACGAGCACCTTAACCGTTGTGTCCACAGGCACGACAAGCGGCGCGTCTGTCCCAAGCAAATATGGCTTACCGTCGGCGATCGCATCGTCTCTTTCCAAAACATTAGATACAAAGGAGTCGACATTTTCAAAATCCGGGTATGAATATTCCCAGTTCCACGTATTTCCTGTTGCTTTGATCGTCATATCCGCTTCAGGTATTTCATCCTGCATATATAAAAGCTGCATGCTTGGCACGACCATATATAGGAGAATACCCACCGGAATGATGGTCCATGCAATCTCGAGTCCCACATGATGGGTTGTCTTGGACGGAACCGGGTTCGCCTTTTCACGAAAACGGATCATAATATAGATCATGAGAGCCATAACGAACAGCGTAATGACAACGATAATCGGGAACACCCTGTAATTATGGAACCAGACAAGACGCTCCATAACCGGAGTTACGGCTTCCTGAAAACCAATGCCGCCATCAACAGGCTGGGCAGCGAATGCAGCGCTCGCGCTTGTGAATAAAGCAGCGGCGGCTATAAAAAGACGTGTCAGACGCATATATGTCTCTCATCATTAAGCTAAACGCGGCTTTCTTACGCCGCTGTAACATTTATGTATACGCAAAAAACCGCCTCAGGTCAGCAAAATGACCCGCGCGGATTGTCGCATTGGCTCTAGACTATCTCGCTCGCGCCCTTAAATACAAGATGTAACACCGCGAAAAGCCAAAATATTTAAAAAGATGCGCCCTATGACCGATTTTGTATTTGATGATAGCGATCTGACCGCTGGCTTTGCGCAAAAATGCGTCGATGAGGTCATGAACGGCGCGGATGACGGCGAGCTGTTTATTGAACGCGGCGTCTCAGAATCGCTAACATTTGATGATGGCCGCCTGAAAACCGCCAGTTTTGATACGTCGCGCGGATTTGGCCTCCGCTGTGTTGCCGGGGAGACCAGCGGCTTTGCACAAGGCACAGACCTGAGCCCCGCAGCGCTGAGCCGTGCGTCAAACGCTGTTATTTTAGCCAAATCCGGTCATGCTGGCAATCTTTCCGTCTCGCCCCGGCGCACAAACCGAAAGCTTTACGGTGATATTGACCCGGTATCCGCACCCGATTTCGCCTCCAAAGTCGCCCTGCTCCAAGAGATTGACGCCTATTGCCGGAGCTTATCCAATCAAGTCGTTCAAGTCTCTGCCACTGTGAGCGGCGAGCGTAAAGCCATCTCAATCTTGCGCGCAGGCGGCGCGCGCTATGATGATGTTCGGCCTTTAGTGCGAATCAGCATTGCCATTACAGCGGAGAAAAATGGCCGCCGCGAAACCGGGTTTGCTGGTGCTGGCGGGCGGCGGGCCTATGATACCTATATTGATCCCGCAAATTGGCAGGGCATGGCCAAAGAGGCTCTGCGGCAGGCACAGGTCAATTTAGAGTCGGTTCCAGCCCCGGCGGGGCAAATGGATGTCGTGCTTGGCCCTGGCTGGCCCGGCGTATTATTACACGAAGCGATCGGCCACGGCCTTGAAGGCGATTTCATACGCAAAGGCACATCAGCGTTTTCCGGCATGATCGGGGAGCGTGTCGCCGCGCCCGGCGTCACCATTGTTGATGACGGCACCGTGCCGGACTTACGCGGTTCATTAACAATGGACGATGAAGGCACGCCGACATCGCGCACAACATTGATCGAAGACGGTATCCTGAAAGGTTTCATGCAAGACCGCATGAATGCGCGCCTGCTGGGCGTTGCCGCAACAGGCAATGGCCGCCGCGAAAGCTTTGCCCACGCGCCGATGCCGCGAATGACCAACACTTTTATGCTAGGCGGCGATAAAGATCCCGGAGAAATTCTCGCTGATTTGAAAGACGGGATTTATGCAGTCAATTTTGGCGGCGGACAGGTCGACATCACATCCGGGAAATTCGTTTTTCAATGCACGGAGGCCTACCGGGTCAGAAACGGCAAAGTCGAAGAACCCGTCACCGGCGCAACGCTTATTGGCGACGGCCCGACTGTGCTCACGCAAATTCGGCATCTTGGTAATGATATGGAACTGGATCCCGGTATCGGTGTATGCGGGAAAGCCGGGCAAGGCGTTCCGGTCGGTGTCGGGCAGCCCACAGTCTATGTCGAAAACCTGACCGTTGGCGGTAGCGCGGTTTAACGCCTGACCGCCGCTAGCGACTTTTGACTTACGTCATGCAGCTTTCACGTCAAAGCCGTATGAGCTTTAGTGTTATTCTTTTTTCCGCAAGGAGAGACCCGTGAGTCAACTATTACCCGTAAAAAACCCGCGCACCGGCGCAGTCGATTATCATATCACAGCGGCAAATGCAGATGATATTCAGCGCGCCGCCGAAGCTGCGCGGTTGGCCCAGCGTGATTGGCTCTCCAGCGGACTTGCGGCGCGGTGCGAAGCGATAAACCGATTTGCCGATACGGTAGAAACCCATGCAGGAGCCATCGCCACCGCTCTCGAAATTGATACGGGCCGCCGCCGCGTTGCGCGCAGCGAGGTTGACGGTTTTATCGGTATGCTCAGGGGCTGGGCCGTGCAAGCGCCCATGCTGATGCCCGAGCCCGCTTGGCAACAAGGCCGCGTGAAAACGAATTTCAAACACACCCACGACTATATACCCTACAGCCTTGTCGGCGTAATCAGCCCATGGAATTTTCCGCTCACGCTTTCATTTATTGACTCCATTCCCGCGCTTCTCGCGGGGGCATGCGTCATGATAAAACCCTCCGAAGTTACCCCGCGTTTTGCTGACGCGCTTTTACCAGTCATCAAAGAGGCCGGGCTCGACGCAGTCATCACATTCGTCCAAGGCGGCGGCAAAACGGGCGCAGAGCTTATCAAAGCTGTCGATTGCGTGTGCTTTACAGGCTCTGTCCCGACAGGCCGGATGGTCGCCATCGCAGCCGCCGAAAACCTGATCCCGGCCAATCTTGAACTGGGCGGAAAAGACCCGCTTATTATCACAAAAGATGCGGATATTGATGCGGCGGCAACCCTCGCTCTGCGGTCCTGTGTTCTGGCGACCGGACAGGCCTGCCAGTCTATTGAGCGCGTTTATGTTCATAAAGACATTCACGATGCATTTGCGGCGGCGCTGACTGAAAAAGCAAAAGCGGTGAAGCTCAACTGGCCAGACATTGAAGACGGGCATATTGGCCCGTTCATTTTTGCCAAGCAGGCCGAGATTGTCGCCGCGCAGATCGCAGACGCAGTCTCAAAAGGCGCGAAAGTGCGCTGCGGCGGAGACATCCTCAATCACGGCGGCGGAAAATGGCTGATGCCAACGGTCATTACGGGCGCATCGCACACCATGTCGATTATGCGCGAGGAAACTTTTGGCCCGGTCATCCCGGTTATGGCCTATGATACGATTGACGAAGCCATCGCGCTCGCTAATGATACGCAGTACGGCTTATCGGGCGCTGTTTATGCTGCCGACATTAACGCGGCTATCGCTATTGGTCAGCACATTGATGCAGGCGCGATTAGCCTTATGGACGCCGCGCTCACCGGGCAATATTTCGAGGCCGCCAAACAATCTTTCAAGCACTCCGGCCTTGGTCCGTCCCGTATGGGAGAGGCGGGTTTTCTGCGATTTTTCAAGCAAAAAGCGTATATCGCCAACACCGTATCGCCGCTCACTATCGATGATTTTTCTGAAGGCTAGGGTCTGTAGACAATCAGGCTTAATCTAAAACTTCCAACCGCTCGGGATGATCGAGCCAGATCATCGGGCCATTGGATAGCTCTATCCAGCCGCGTACACGTACACGCGCGCCCTCAAGACTGAGCGGATCGAGCCCGGCTTTTTTAAACCGCTTACGGTGTTTTTTCTCAATGGCGATGGTGAAATCGGTTTTATAATCTGCGCCAAAATTGAGATAAACGCGTCCTCGCACATCAGCCGTTGATGTTATAATCCCTTCGACAAGCTGAAAACTATCGACATCTTGCGCTAAAACATTCGGAGCTGGGCTACGAACCGCATAGAAAGGATGAGCCCATATGCCCCGGCCGCTGCTGCGCGCTTCGCGCTCGGCAGCATAAAGGCGATCCGAATCCTGCCATGTATCCGGCCACGTATAGACACGCGCCCAGCCCATACGGATCATATCTTCTTGCACCCATGAGCCAGGTTTTCCGTCTGCGCCTAAAATAAAGACCTGCGCCAGCGCGCGGTCATACCGGTCACGCTCTTGCCCGCCGTAAAAAAGCTGTAGGCTTTCATTGTCCATTAGCTTTGAAAGCGCAGCTTTCGCCTCGTCTGCAAACGGCCACGCTTTAAATCCAGCACGCCCGAGAGGCAGTTTCGGAGCCTGAGAGGCCGAGAGCCTGACTTTGAGGCCTCCGCTCAAATAAAACGTGTCTCCGTCTACAATCGACGCAGCTGTTCCCGTCTCGCCGGGCGTCAAATCACCACCGCGCAACCCCAGCGCGGAAGCACCCACCAAGAGAGCGCCAGACAAAACCGTGCCCGCCATAATGACGGCGCGGCGAATGATCGGCCTGTGTGTCTGTGTTTCCATAGCAGCAATCATGACGTAAACTGACAGCGAGGTCGAGTCTTCTAACGCTGTCCGCTCCGAAGCCTAAGAATTGAGAAGCGCGGGAACCAAGTCCCGTAGCTCAAATTTCTGAACCTTACCGGTCGATGTGCGCGGTAATTCAGTCATGATATGCAAGTGCCGTGGCCATTTATATTTTGCCAGATTACCCTCGCAATGCGCCAATATATCATCAAGGCATAGAACCTGACCGTCCTTGATGACAGCGACAACGCAGCCAATTTCGCCCCACTTTTCATCCGGTAATCCAATCACGGCAACCTCGGCGATTTGCGGAAGCTGGTAGAGGATGTTCTCGACTTCAGCCGGATAGACATTTTCCCCGCCAGAAATGTACATATCTTTGATGCGGTCTTCGATATAGACATAGCCGTCTTCGTCCATGCGGCCAATATCGCCGGTGCGCAGCCATCCATCGACAAAGCTCTCAGCATTAGCTTCGGGCCTGCGCCAATAGCCCGGCGTAATCGCAGCGCCTTTCATCCAAATTTCGCCGGGCGTGTTGGGCGAGCATGTTTCGCCGTCCTCGCCAACAATCCGAATAGTGGAATGCATCAGCGCGCGCCCGGCGGAGCCGATTTTATCGGGAATATCCTCTTTGGTGAGAAAGCAACCCGCGGCCGCTGATTCCGTCATCCCGTAACCTTCCTGAATCACAACGCCGCGCTCATACCACCATTGAATCAGCGCCGTCGGTACGGTTTCTGCGCCTGCGCACGCCACTTCGATGCGGGAAAAATCTGTGGTCTCGGCCTTTGGATGGGCGCGCAACGCATTATAGGCTGCTGGCACCATAAAGAGCGTTGTGATGCCGAGTTCGGCATCATTGATAAGATCAAGAGCGGCTCCCGGCTCAAATATTCGCATGATAACAGCCGTGCTTCCCATCCAAAAGGCTGGAAGCGCCGTCACATTGAGCCCGCCAATATGAAATAGCGGCATATTATTGAGCGACACGCCATCAGCGCCGAGCGTTCCCAGACGCACCGCCGAACTGGCCGTGAAATATAGCATACCATGGGTGATGATAACGCCTTTGGGCGTTCCCGTTGTGCCTGATGAGTACATCAGCATGCACTGGTCTTCGAGGGATTGCTCATGCATATCGTAGATCGGAGACGCGGCCTTAACACTGTTTTCAAAGTCGGAAGCCCCGCCCATACAGTCGGTGGATACCCAATGCTTTACCGTCGTTTTTCCGTCCAGTGCCGGAATAACCGCTTTGAAAACGTCATCAACGATAGCAACCGTCGTCTCTGAATTGTTCAGGATAAAAGCAATTTCAGCTGGCGCGAGCCGAAAATTGATTGCGACCACAATCGCGCCAACACGCCAACAGCCAAATATCACATCCATAATATCGGACGAATTAAGCGCCAAGAACGCAACCCTGTCTCCTGGCTTCACGCCCTTCTCTCTGAGCATACCCGCAGCATGGGCGACCCGCTCATGATATTCCCTGTAAGTCCAGCGGCGCCGACTCGCCAAATCAATCATAGCCGTTTTATTGGGCGTGTAAGCCGCGTGTTGTTTGATCCAATCCACTGCCATTATTGCCATAGCACCCTCCCGATATATGAATTGAGCATTCTCGCACTGGATGCTCTTAAGCGAACCTTATGGGACAGTTTGGCGCGGTTCAAGTCGCGAGTTGGAACCACGGGTCAATTCGCTTATGTTTGGAATATGGATACGGCCCCGATTTACCTTTTTGATGGTAATTGCGTACTGTGCTCGCGCGCCGTTGCCTATGTTCTCACATATGAAAAGATCGCTGACATGCAGTTTGTGGCGATAACGTCAGAATTTGGCCGAAAGCTCGCGCTTGAAAACACTATCGACCCGGATAATCCCAGCAGTTTTGTATATATTGAGAACGGGCAGGTTTTTCAAAAGTCTGATGCCGCGCTTCAAATTATTCGCAGGACGGGCGGGCCAGCGAGAATATTGCTCATAGGCAATATTGTCCCGCGCGCTATCCGTGATTTTATCTATGACCGGATTGCCAAGAACCGATACCGCATTTTTGGACAAACCGAGACGTGCCTTGTGCCTGATCCCGAAACCCGCAAGCGGTTTGTGCTCCCCTCAATGTAAAACGCCCCGTCTTTCCAAAAAGAAAGCGGGGCGTTCATTTGATTATGCCATGGCTGCCTTATTGGGCTTCGGCAACCTTCGCCGCCGGTTTGGCCGACATGTCACTACAGAAGAACCTGAGCAAGACAAAGCCAAGGACGCCGGAAGCGATTGAACCCATCAGCACGCCCAGACGAACCGAATTCATGGTCTCATCGGCCTCAAAGGCAAGTGTTCCGATAAACAAGCTCATGGTAAATCCTACACCGGTCAGGCAGGCTACGCCGTAAATTTGCAGCCAAGTAACATTATCCGGAAGACGCGCTAGGCCGAGTTTTACGGCAGCAAACGCCATGGTAAACACACCGATTTGTTTACCAATAAACAAGCCTGCGGCAATACCCAGCGGGATAGGCGCAAGGAGGTCATCCAGCTTAATTCCGGCCAAAGATACACCCGCATTTGCGAATGCAAAGAGGGGCAGGATTAAAAACGCCACCCAGATATGCAGGCCGTGCTCAGCCCTGTGAAGCGGTGACGGGGATTCTTTTGTTTTGCCCTGCAAAGGAATAGCCAGAGCCGTAACAACACCGGCAAGGGTTGCATGAACACCGGATTTTAGCACGCAGACCCAAATCACAAGACCAATCAGCGCGTAGGGCGTGATACGTTTAACGCCCATACGGTTGAGCACAATCAGGCCAATAGTTCCGACAGCCGCCAATCCAAGGGCCATGACGGATAAATCTTGGGTGTAGAAAATAGCGATAATGATAATAGCTGCCAAATCGTCAATAATTGCAATCGCAAGCAAGAAAATCTTCAGCGAAATTGGCACACGGGAGCCGACGAGCGCGAGAATACCCAGAGCAAAAGCAATATCCGTCGCCGCTGGGATGGCCCAGCCTTTCAGGGCATAAGCATCACCTTGGTTAAACATAACGAAAATCAGGGCTGGCCCGACAATGCCGCCAACGGCAGCAAATAATGGCAATGATGCTTTATCAAAACTGGATAATTCCCCCTCTAAAACCTCGCGTTTAATCTCAAGGCCAACAAGGAAGAAGAAGATTGCCATCAAGCCATCATTGATCCACAAAACCAGCGGTTTGGAAATATCCAGCGCGCCGATTTGTACAGACACAGGCAGAGCTAAAAAGTCTGTGTAGACTGCACTAAAAAGTGTGTTGTTGGCAATCAGAGCCAATACAGCCATGCCCATAAGGACAAGGCCGGCTGAAGCTTCAAGTTTTAGAAAATCTTGTATTTTACTAACGATACGTTCCACGATGTTCTTTCCAAAATAAGTTGCCTCTTCAGCGTCGCCGAAAGAGTAGTGCGTTTAAATTCCCTGCATATGAGGGCCTTAGGGTGTTAGAGTTTGTTTCGCAATGAAATCATGTGCCGCGCTTGCGGGAGCGGCGGTGTTGCGTCACATCCCGGCAGCGCCATTTTTTGGATACTATCATCTACTGCGTTGCGTAGACGTTGGTCATAGTCTGATAATTTTTCTGCCGCCGCCTCAAAAGCCCTGACAGCTTGGCCATATTCTGCGGCTTGCATGTGCTGGTCAGCCTGCGCCAAAATATCTGGAACTGACATTACCCCCAAATCAATGTCGTCGTATGAATTATCAGTTTTTGTCATCGCTATCTCTCTTATCATAATGCCTTCTCGCCAAGACCGCCATGAAAACGGGGGTTGGCGGCGGCATTTCATGTCTGACTCGCATATTCCGGCACGAGGCACGAGCATTGATATGATTCGTTTGGTCGCATTGTTTTCAAATTTGACCCGATACGGCGCTTTCAGACGAACTGATTGCGTACGAATGCGGTCAGACTGCAAAACATTGCCATCTCCTTTGTATAAACCAGCGACATAAGTCTTGCGCTTGCATAATTGAAATATTAAATAGCTTTCTAATCCATAGACATAGGTTATGAAAATGCGGCCAACATTACGACAGTTACAATATCTCGTCGCAATCGCCGATACGGGGCGGTTTGGCGAGGCTGCCAAGCGCACTAACGTCAGTCAGCCCAGCTTATCGGCACAAATCGCGGATATGGAAGCACATTTAGGAACGATTCTATTTGAGCGCGGGCGTCACGGGGCTCTGCTAACGCCTATAGGCGAACAAGTCACCGCGCGCGCGCGCTTAATTTTGCAAGATGTCGCGCAGCTTAAGCTCCTAGCCCGTCAATCATCGAAACAAATGGCCGGACGTTATAAACTCGGTGTCTTACCATCTATCGGCCCTTACCTTCTCCCAAAGGTGACCCGGACACTACATGCAGAATTTCCTGAATTACGGCTGAGCGTCAGCGAGGAGCGCACCATTGATTTGGCTGAGCATCTCGTGGATGGACATCTTGATATTATTATTTCGACGCAGGACAAGAATAAAAATTGCACTGCGATTCCCATATTACATGAAAATCTGTATATATGTGTTGCCCCTGATGACGTGCTCGCCGATGAACGCGGGCCTGTCAGGATCGATGCTTTGACAGACCGTACATTGCTTTCCTTAGGTGCGGGGCACCAACTCAGCTTCATGATCCAAAAAATCGCCGATATTTCTAATGGCGATGTCAGCTCGGCGTATGAAGGCACTAGCCTTGACGCAATTCGGCAAATGGCCGCTATGGGCGTTGGCGTGGCTATCCTACCCAGCCTCTATGCCATTTCCGAGGCCAAACGCGATCCTGACCTCATCGTCCGGCGGATCGACCACCCCATTGCCCGCCGTCAAGTGGACCTTATGTGGCGGACATCGTCCCCACTCGGCGAGACCTTTGAAAAACTCGGCGGAATCATGCGCAGTGTTGCCGACGAAATCTTGGCATAAACGGCGCGCGGTAAGGCAAGCACATTATTCGCGAGCGGACTTCGCGTCTGGACGCCGGATCGACTCCCGGATTTAACCGGTAAACCCTATATCATCACTGGCGGCGATGCCGGTATCCGATTAGGTGGCGCCAAAGATGTGCGAAGGCGCACCGATAGAATTTACGCGCAGTGTAAGCGAAAACCTTGTGATTAACATGAGCACGACAGCAGGGCCCAACCATCTCATCGGCTATGGGCGTCCTCCTGAGCGGGCTGCAAACAAATCCGCCAAAATAAAGCACCTCCCCCTCTTGCTCCGCGCGCGGCTTACCCCTATCTCTCGCCGCAAAACACAGTAAAGATTTTCCATGTCCAAAGCCGCCCACGAGGCTCCGCGCCGCCGCGTATTCGCGATTATTTCTCACCCCGATGCGGGTAAGACGACCCTGACTGAGAATATGCTCCTTTCCGCGGGCGCGATCCACTTGGCCGGACAGGTGGCGGCACGCGGCGAAGCGCGGCGCACCAAATCCGACTGGATGAAAATCGAGCAGGAACGCGGCATTTCGGTCTCCTCATCCGTCATGACGTTCGAGCACAAAAATTTGATATTCAACTTGCTGGACACGCCCGGTCACGAAGATTTCAGTGAAGATACCTACCGTACACTGACAGCCGCTGACGCCGCCGTTATGGTGCTGGATGTGGCCAAAGGGATTGAGCCGCAAACCCTGAAATTATTCGAGGTGTGCCGCCTACGCGATATTCCGATCATAACCTTCGTCAACAAGCTTGACCGTGAAGGCCGCGAAACTTTTGATATTATTGCCGAAATTGAAGACAAGCTTGCGCTGGATGTGCGCCCTTTGCAGTGGCCCGCAGCCTCGGGCCGCCGGTTTCGCGGCGTGGCTGATTTGCGCGCTGACGAGTTTTTAGGTTTTATCAAAGCAGAAGATGGCGGCAACCCGGCCACAGGCGCCAAGCGCATACCGCTCTCGGATATGGACGCGATGAAAGCCTTTTTTAAAGATGATGACCTTTTAGAGGAGTTTTTAGAAGAAGCGGAACTTGCCAAAGAGTATGGCACGTTTGATGAGCAGTCTTTCCGCGAAGGTCATATGACGCCCGTCTATTTCGGCTCGGCCTTGCGCATGTTTGGCGTTCGGGAACTCATTGACGCGCTGGCAGAGTTTGCGCCGGGGCCTCAAATAGAGGCTGCCAAAAAAGCGGGACAAGATGTAAGCATCGCGCCCACGGACAAGGAAGTGTCCGGCTTTGTGTTTAAAGTTCAAGCCAATATGGATCTCAACCACCGCGACCGCGTGGCTTTCCTGCGGCTCTGCTCCGGCGAATTTAAGCGGGGCATGAAGTTAAAAACTGCAGAAAACAAAACTATCTCTGTTCACAACCCGATCCTGTTTTTCGCCCAAGACCGGGAACTCGCCGATAATGCCTTTGCCGGGGACGTGATCGGCATTCCCAATCATGGAGCCTTGCGGGTGGGCGATAGCCTGTCCGAGTCAGGTAAAATCCGCTATGCAGGCATTCCTAACTTTGCGCCGGAGATCCTGCGCCGCGCCCGCACCAAAGACCCGCTCAAAGCCAAACATCTGCGCAAAGCCCTCGAGAGCCTTGCCGAAGAAGGCGTCACGCAGCTCTTCCGCCCGGCCATGGGCGCGGATATTATTGTCGGCGCGGTCGGCGCGCTGCAAATCGAGGTGATGGCCGAACGTATGAAAACGGAATATGGTCTGGATGTGATATTCGAAGTCCCGCCGTTCCAAACTGCGCGCTGGCTATTGGCTGATGACGCGCTGATCGAGGCGTTCACGGCCAAAAACCGCAACAATATGGCCTCTGATCTTGACGGCGCGCCGGTTTACCTTGCGAAATCCCAATGGGATGTCGGCTACGCGCAAGAAAAAAATCCGGATATTCAGTTCCAGAAAATTAAAGAGCGGCGTTAGGGATTATCCCACTGAAAAATGACTCCAAACCGTCCAGAGACCGATCGCGATAAAGCCGATCCCGGCGATGAGTTTAAGCGGCAAAAAGGCCAGCCATTTTTCAGCCGCAACGCCCAAAAGAACCGCGATCGCCGTCGATAGGACAAGCGCCGCTGACGCCGCCGCAAATACCAGCAAAGGATTTTGCGCTTTGTCGGATGCAAATAATACGGTCGCGAGTTGCGTCTTATCCCCCAGTTCCGCCAAAAAGACGGATAGAAAGATCGTTAGAAGCGATGACATGATAACTCCATTCAGGGTGCTGCGTGCGGAAAGAATAACCCTAATTTACAGCGCCGTCGAGTATTCAGAGACATTGGCCGGATGCCGAGTTTGTGGCAATGTAAATTTTTACATTTATGACTCAGAGAACAATACCGAAAGCCACGGAAAGATCAGATATGGCAGGCCAAGCGTTGCGATTGACCCAAACGCGATCACCGTGAGACCATAGCTTAAGATCGCGGAGAGAGCGTCGATCATGCTCAAATCAAGAAAGCGAATGTTTACCCAGCCGACATAGGCCCCGTAAAAGGTAAGTGTTAGCAAAACCAGCACACAACCGGATACTGCCATTCGGGCCCGGCTGCGCTTCGTAAACCGTGGCCAAGCCAAAAATGAAGCCGGAAAGGCCGCCAAAACCTGCATCGGGGCATCAACAACACTGTTGATACCTACATTACCCAAGATGAAATAAAGCACTCCAGAATATAGCAGCATGAAAATCATAGCCGCGAAGCCCATAGTCAAGGCATAAACCCACTGGGTCTGATAGTGTAGAGGCATACGCATGGTTTACTTGAATCACACAAACAAATGGCTTTAGCGTTAACCTGCGCGTGTGAGGACAGGAAACTTTCAGCGCATTCCGCCCCTCCATTTCCCCTTCACAAATCTTAATAAGCCGTTAAAGTTCCTCAACTCCCCTCTGTGGCGTAATCCGTGCAATGGACAAAGCCAGAGACGAGAGACATTTGGAGATTTGTATGATTACGGGACAGTTGATAGCAGTGAGCATTATGTTTCTTGTCACCGTGATTGTCACATCATTGATGTTTATCCCCGTCACAGCCTTCAAGCACACATCCCGTGTCATAAAGTTTTATTGGACGGGTTTTTGGGCATTCCTTGCCGTTATCGCAGGTGTTGCAGGGGCCAGCAGTTCTCTCATGATCCTCGGCCTCGAGGACCAAGCCTTTTCAAATAAAGTCTTTTCCGGCCTGATTGCCGCCTATGTCACATTCGTGGTCGCAGCGTGGTTCCACCTGTCAGGCAAAGCTATGCTAGCTGTTGTCAAAAAGGCCCGCAGTACCCCCTCTTAAATCACCAACGGCCGCGCGGATCCGGTAGAGCCGCCGTGCTCACAGGGTTAACCTGAATATACCGCACGGTCGGGATCGGCGTGTTCACATCGTTTGGTGTGTTTTGCTGCGTCAAAGCAAGCGGCGCTTTCACATCATCATGCAAAGTTCCATATAGACTACCCGGCCCGTTACTTGGTGCCTGCGCAGTCGCTTGCGGCGTGATCGGATGCGGATAGAGCGTAATTTGAGGCGTTGCTTGCGGCGCGCTTTGCGGCGTCACGGCTCCGGTCTGTTGCTGAAAATGTTGCCGGGTTGGCTGCTGGGCCTGATAGTGCGGTGCTTGATGCTGTAGTGGCTGATTTTGTGATTCCGGGTTCTGCGGTGGTTGATAGTTTTGCGGCGAGTGCGGCATGTCTCTACGGGCTTCATATCGCGGGGCGGTATCATCCAGATGATGCCTTATGGTAACAGGGGTGCGCTGCAAGGGAGCGTGCTGCATGAACGGTGTTGACTCTGCGGCTGGTAGAGCGGGAGTTTGGGCCCCCATTTGCGGCTGAGTGAATCCATTAGGTTGCGGAGCTTGGTAAGCCGCAATCTGCGAAGGCCCATCAAGATAGTGCTGGATACGCATATGAGGCGGAACGGGGGATTGCTGCGAAGCGCGGGGCGCGGGCTGGGCTCCAGCGAGTTTCGCTTGCCGGCTTTGACCAGAATTATGGCGGACGGTTTGGCGCATCATACCTTGGCTTGGATTATAGTCGGGCTCGTCAAGATTATGCGCAATACGCATCTGCGGAGGCTGCGGGGCTACGGCTTGCTGATGGCCCGCATTTCCGCGCTGCATGGTCATCACGGGAGATGTTTGCAAAGCTTGGTTCGCCGAATATGCTCTTACAGGCTGAGTGGTTGGGGTTTGAAAGCGCCGTGTTTGCGCCGCGTATACAGGCTCAGACGGCTGAACCTGCTCCGCCGGCACAGGCTGAGGGCTGGGCGCAGGCACCACAGAGCTACCAACACGCACAGTACGGCTTCCGGCTGAAACGATTTGGCGTGACGTTCGCACCGTTTCATTATCGCCGCTAATGCTAATCGGACTTGGTACAGGCGTTACTTTTTGCGCGTTAAACTCACACACGCCCGTGCGGGCCATTTGCCGAGGGCGAACAAAATTCCATCCTTTACATTGCGCGTCCCCTTGGCATTGCGAAGCACACTGCATGGGGCTGTTTGCGATGACAGAATGATAGGCCTGTCCGGGGCGGTATGTTCCGGCCTCTTCGGCTATGGCATAAGTCGGAATAAGCATGCCCGCGCTGGCAAGAAGGCAGGTTAGAATAGAAAGACGGCGCATGGGAAACTCTCTTTAGGTCTATGACGCGGCTACTCTGCCCATAAACGGTTAGAGTTTGGTTAACTATAAGATGAATGCCAGATTAACCCACATATCAGACGGGGTTCAGAGAGGCTTTGGTACCTAAGGATCAACAGGCCGGATGCGCTGGCCCTCATTAGGAGAAACATTATGAAAACGCTATCTCGCAATCAAACCCTCTTCGCGGCTGTTCTAGCGGCGGCAACATTCGGCCTTCCCGCAGCAGCCCAAGCACAAAGCTACAGCAGTGCTGGCGCTCACTATGTCGACTGCAAACGATCCGATAAAAGCAATCAACTCGTTGGCGGCCTGTTAGGCGCAGTCGCTGGCGGCGTACTCGGCTCCCAAGTGTCCGGCAGCGGCGCGCGCACAGAAGGCTCAGCCATCGGCGCAGTTCTCGGCGCAGCCGCCGGTGCAGGCATAGCTGATGATCAGCGTAATTGCCGCAAAGAAGTGCGCGAATTATCCGGCACGTCTTACCAAACGGTTGGCTCGACATATGGGTCAAGCTATCATCAACCCACGCGGACATACGGGACGACAACCTATGGTTCGGCTTACAGCCAGCCAACCCGCACATATTCCGGCACAACATACCATCAACCCGCACGGACATACGGCACAACAACCTATCACCAGCCCGCGCGGACATATGGCACGACAACCTACACACAACCGGTGCGGACTTACGGCACGACAACCTATAGTCAACCAACACGCACATATGGCGGATCAAGCCATCGCCCGGTTTATACAACAACGCATCAGCCTGTTCGGCACTACGGGGCAACGCCTAACCGCGTTGAGAATATAAAGTGGAAAATTGACAACCTTCGCTCCGAGCGTGATCGTCTTCAAGCCCAGCGCCGCTATAGCCATAGCCCGCATATTGACCGCAGAATTGCGGAAATCGGACGCGAACTGGACCGCCTTAAAAATCGTAAGCAGGTGATCAAGAACCGCCACTAAGGCTATCACTTGAAGACTCAATATCCCCCAACGACTCGGTCAAACCTTAAACGGTTTGGCCGGGTTTTTGCTTAACTAAATGGCGGCTGCGCTTGATCTTTGCAAATTGGTCACGTTTGCTGCATAATAACATGGGGCAAATGCGGGAGGCCGCAAAAGCAAGGAGAATATAATGACCTACAAAATAGCCTATGCGGCCGCTATAGCGGTCATCACGCTCGCCCCAATCACGGCAGCGGCGCACGATAATGGTTACAACCACCGCCATCAAAGCAATGGCGATCAGCAGCTCGTCGGCGGCGTAATCGGTGCCATAGCAGGCGGCGTAATCGGCTCTCAAGTAGCTGGAAACGGTGCACGGACAGAAGGTTCAGTGCTCGGCGCGGTCATTGGCGGCGCAGCGGGCGCAGCTATTGCAGGCGGCAATAACAACCACCGCAGCCGGACATATGGCGGTACAACCCATTATAATACGGGCTATAATAGCGGGTATTATCGCCAGCCAAGCTATACCCAAACATACCAGACACAACCGACATATTATCAGCCGCATCCCGCCTACTACCACCCACAGCCTACGTATTATCAAGCGCAGCCAACCTATTACCAAACGCAACCGACATATTATCAACCGGCGCCGACATATTCATATGTGCAGCCTTATTACCCCCCGCGTTCCGGTGTTAGCATCACCATTGGCTCGTCCGGGAATCATGGGTATAGCCGTTCTTATGGGAATCATTACCGCGCGCATACCCGCCCGAACCGCAGAACCCATCACGGCAACACCCGGCGCTACGGGCACTAATTTCGACCAGCAAAAAGGCCCTTCATCGGGCCTTTTTCTTGGCTGTATTTACGTCTCAGTCAGGCGCGTAATAATATCCGCGTGTTGCGGATAGGCATCCAGCATGACTCCCCGCTCGGCCATTTCAAATTTTGAAAATTCAAATCCTGGCGCAACCGTGCAGCCGACAAGGGCGTATGCATCCGGCCTATCAACCGTGGCTCCGAACCAGACACCTGCCGGAACAACGGCTTGAAAAGCCTCTCCTGCTTCTGGACTACCCCCAATGTTGAGCGCGCTATAACCACCCATCTCATCAATCATATGGACCGTCAGCGCAGTTCCGGCGTAGAAATGCCACATCTCGTCCGCATCGATCCTATGAAGGTGAGAAAACTCATGTGAGCGGAGCAGGAAATAAATGCCTGTTGAGACTGCGCGGCCCTCATGGGTTGTCTCGCCCGCACGGTAAGTTTCCTTATAAAAGCCGCCTTCCGGATGGGCGGTAAGGCCGAGGTGGTCGATCCAATATTGTGCAGAGGTCATGTCTATTGCGGTTCCGTGTAATTTGGCTCGCCATAAGTGAAATCATAGACATACCCATGTCTTCCGCGCCGTACAGCAATCTGTTTTGTATCGTCATAGCAACCATAACCAAGTGGAAAGCCTGTTTCAGGTTCAGCCCGCAATGCCCATGAACTAGGCCGAGCTATGAAACGTAGCCTTTTTCCCGGAGACAGCCCCATAACGTGATTATCAAAATATTCCCATAGGAATATATTATAGAACAAATCATTGTAGACTGGTATATCGTCCTTGGAAAAACCCGCTGCAATGAGGTCAGTATAGTCCGCACCCCGCCCGTAGGGTTTGCCGCCCGGCATTCCGGTTCCGAGTTTGAAAAACAGGCAGAGAAATTCATCATCAGAAACACCGAACCATTCACCAGCGCTGACGATGGCCACTTCTTGGCCAGCGAATAAACGCTCCATGCGCCAACCACTGATCACCCACTCAATGGTGCTCAGCATAATCCAAATCGGCAACATTATTAGCATGATCAACATAAGTTGAAATGCTGTTTTGAAGGGCCAAAGCAACACGCGCCGCATGATTTTGTCCCTACAGACACTCACTGAACTGATAAGGCCGTCCCTGCGCTTCCAGCACAACCTCGTCATTTTCCATGACCACTTTGCCGTCGATAATCGTATGCGTGGGCCAGCCTTGAACTGTGCGCCCGTGAAACGGTGTCCAGCCTGACTTATTGACTTGATCAGCATCTTTGATCTCGCGTTTGGCTTTCATGTCAACGATTGTAATATCCGCATCAAACCCCATAGCGAGGCGGCCTTTACCCGCAATGCCCCACACCCGATTGGGTCCATGCGATGTTAGGTCGACAAACCGCGCCAAGGTCATTGCGCCTTGATTCACCCAATCGAGCATAAGCGGCACGAGGGTTTGAACCCCTGGCATACCAGACGGAGACGCCGGATAGGCTCTCGCTTTTTCCTCCAAAGTATGCGGCGCATGATCAGTCGCCAGAATGTCAAACGTGCCGTCTCGAACCGCTTCCCATAACTTAAGCCGGTTAGCCCCATCGCGAATGGGCGGGTTTTGCTGCACCCGGCCTTTATGCACCACGTAATCTTCCGGCCCTGAGAGCGTGAGATGATTGGGCGTAACCTCGCAGGTCACGAGATCCTTATTTGCGCGTAATATCGGCAGCTCCTCAGCGGTCGAAATATGCAAAACGTGGATGCGTTTACGCACCTCTCGCGCCATGCGGATTAGGCGCTGGGTGGAGATCAGCGCCGCCTCTTTGTCGCGCACATCCGTATGGGATGTCCAGTCGCCTTCGCGGGCAAAATGGCGGCGTTCATTCATCCGGTCTTCGTCTTCACTGTGGAAGCTCGCCCGCCGCGTGATGGAGGCCAAAACCCGGCGCAGACCGTCATCATCGGCAATCAGCAAATCGCCCGTACTCGCGCCCATAAACACTTTGACGCCGCAGCACCCCGGAAGCCGTTCCAGCTCATTCAGGTAATCTGCATTATCATGGGTGCCCCCGACATAAAAAGCGTGATGGCAATGCATGCGGTCTTTCGCCCGCGAAAGCTTATCTTCCAGCATCTCTGGCGTGCTTGTGGTTGGGTTCGTATTAGGCATTTCAAAAACGCCCGTGACGCCGCCTAATACCGCGCCGCGCGAGCCATGCTCTAGGTCCTCTTTGTGGGTTGGCCCCGGTTCGCGGAAATGCACTTGTGTATCAATCACCCCCGGCAGGACATGCAGGCCTTTGGCGTTAATGATGCGTCCGGCGTCTGCGGTTTTTAGATCGCCGATCGCGGTAATTTTCCCGCCCGTCACGCCAATATCAGCCAAGCCCTGACCGTTTTGATTAACGACAGTGCCGCCCCGAATAATGAGATCAAAATTTGCCATATTACCTCGCGAGCTCCTTCATAGCATTTTCAAGTCCGGATAACGTCATCGGAAACATTCGGTCTGCGCCGATGATTTGCTGGATCATTTGTGTGGACTGCGAATATTGCCAATATTTTTCCGGTGTCGGGTTTATCCAAATCATGTGCGGGTAAACATCAACAAATCTCTGAAGCCAAACCGCGCCTGCCTCTTCGTTCCAATGTTCAACCGAGCCGCCGCGCATAGCCACCTCATAGGGGCTCATGGCGGCATCGCCGACAAATACGACCCGGTAATCAGACGGAAATTTATGCAGGATGTCCCATGTCGGCGTGACTTCGCGCATGCGGCGGATATTATCTTTCCAAACATGCTCATAAATACAATTGTGAAAATAGAAATATTCGAGCCGTTTAAATTCGGATTTAGCGGCTGAGAACAGATCTTCGGCTTGCTGTACATGCGCGTCCATCGATCCGCCAATATCAAACAGTGCGAGAACCTTTACCGCGTTTCGCCGTTCGGGCCGCATGCGAATATCCAGCCAGCCTTGTTTGGCGGTGCCGCGAATGGTGCCGTCTAAATCCAGTTCATCTTGCGCGCCTTCACGGGCGAATTTGCGTAAGCGCCGCAGCGCGACTTTGATGTTCCGGGTGCCAATTTCTTTATCGCCGTCCAGATTTTTAAATTGGCGCTTATCCCAGACTTTCACCGCTTTGCCGTGGCGGCCTTCTTTTTGGCCGATACGCACACCTTCGGGATTATAGCCATAGGCGCCAAAGGGCGATGTCCCGGCGGTAC
>CAYGRF010000042.1:0-20463 GCA_964352275.1 uncultured Caulobacterales bacterium | reverse complement strand
CTAAGCATGAGAGTCTCCAAACAGGCTTAATACCTAACGATACCACTATATCTTGGCAAGCTGGGTGCTGCGTTTAAAGCGTAAAATGCTTGGATAATCGTAATCCCTGGGCTTGGTAGTGCGACCCGTTGGTTCCGTAGAGTGTTTGTGGCACCGCTGACATCGGTTCAAAAACAAGCTTGGCAACCGGCTGCCCGTGCCGCAGCAAAAACGGAACGTCTCGTCCGCGCACCTCTAATACGGCGCGTGATCCTTCGCCGCCTGCGCGGGCCATGCCGAAACCGGGATCAAAAAACCCGGCATAATGCGCTCGAAATTCCCCGATTTCAGGGGCGATTGGCGCCATTTCCGCCGCGCAGTCTTCCGGGATAATGACGGATTCTTTCGAGGCCAGAATGTAAAATTCGTCTGGGTCGAGAATAAGTTTCTCATCCGGACTTTTCAGAGGCTCCCAATAATCAAGGGCTTTGTGTGCATTGATGCCGCTGACATCGACGAGGCCCGCATGCCGGCGGGCACGCCAGCCGATAATACCGCTATCGTCGATCCCGGCAAGATCTATACTGACGGTTTGGGTGCTCAGAACTTTCGGGGAACCATACCGAAATCGCATCTGCACAAGCCTGTCACCGGGCCGCACGAGGATGGAAAAGGTTCGCGGCGCTATTTCTACATACAGAGGCCCGCTATATCCGGCGTCAATTCCGTCAAACTGCGTTGCGCCGTCGCAAATCACGCGGGTGAAAACATCCAGCCGTCCTGTGGAGCTTTTCGGGTTAGCCGCTGCGCTGATACCGCCGCTGAGGTTCAAGGTTTCCTTCAATGGCACCAAATAGACGCAGCCCGTCTCTAGCACCGCGCCGCCGCGCAGATCGATTTTGTGCATGACCACATCGGGGAGGCAGTCTTCAACGCTGCGGCCGTCGCCGGGCAGAAAGCTGGCGCGTAATCTGTATGCCGTTGCGCCGAGACGTAAGTCCAGACTGGCAGGCTGCACTTGTGTGTCTGCAAGAGGCGATTCGGTCAATATCTGACCGCTATTGATGAGCGTGCCTATATTTTGTTCGGGTAGAATACCGTTTTCCATGCTATACGACCTACCATAGACCTCGCCTGAGGCAAGAAACTCCTGCAAAATTATGACGCTGACTGGATAACGCGCTTGCGCATTGTCATTAAAACATAGATGTTGCGCAAATGGGCGGGCGCAGATGCGCTGATAAGAGCAAGGCGTACAGCAATGTATGAACAAAAAACAAAAGACGTCATCGTGCGTGTTGAACCCGATTACCTTGACGAACAGTCATCGCCAGCCGACAGCCGCTTTATCTGGGCATATACCGTTGAGATTGAAAACCAGACAGCCACAGACTTACAAGTTGTCGAGCGGTTTTGGAGAATCGCCGATAGCCGGGGACAGGTTCAAGAGGTTCGCGGAGCGGGCGTTGTTGGCGAGCAGCCTGTGCTAAAACCCGGTGAAGTGTTCCGCTATACATCCGGCGCGCCGCTCACTGCGCCGTCCGGTATGATGCTGGGGAATTACTGTATGCAAACGCCTGAAGGCGACAGGTTTTCTGTCGAAATTCCTACCTTTTTGCTCGATAGCCCGCACGAGGCTTTGACGTTAAATTAGGATAATTCTGGATCGGCAGGCATTGCTAAAATCCAGTCTTACCGCTCTCCGCTTGGCAGGCGCTTAATCCCACCACTGGTAGCACCCGCTCCCAGCCATCCACATCTTCAAACTTTAACGTGCCGGCTTTGAACCGCGTTCCATCGTCAATGGACTCGCGGCCTGTCAGACTTAAATCCATGGCCGCTTGCTCGGAATTTCTGTAAACCACGTCGGGGTATTGGCCATTGGCGGGGTCGCCGCTTTCCGCTGTAATGACAAGCGGGACCTCATTGCCACTATCAAGCCAAGCGCCTGCCTTTTTGGACGATTGACTAAACAGGATAAACCGTTTTTGTGCGTCCGCTGTCCAGACAAATAATCCGCACTCTCCCGGCGCAAGATTGCGCGGTGCGAGCTTGTTGACCTGCGGCGGAGATATGTCGGGGGCGTTTTCGGGCGTGCTGATGCTCGCGCAGCCAAGCATGCATAAAACGGGAAAGAGTAAACTTGCAAACCGCATCACATCCACTGCCCGGCCTCAGAGAGGCGAAAACCCGTTTGTGTCGCTTCAAAACCAAAAAGCGGCAAGATAGCACCTGCCCGGCTGTCGCGTGATGTTACGTCAATAATAGCCCGGTACTGGCCTGACAGTTTCAAGCGAATATCCGCACTGACGGATTGCTGTGTATCCTCGCCGGATAAAACTATGACCACATCCCCGTCCTCGCAGCGGATCGGCCCCGAAAGCGCCGGGCCGCTCCATTGCATAGCCGCAGCGTTTCTTTGTAAAATATCCGTACTGGCTGTTCCGCCACCCGAAAGGCAGGTGCTTCGTATCAGCATATCTGTGACGGTTAAATTATAGCGGCCCTGAAGGCCTGCAAACCGGGGATCAATGTCGGCTATGCCAAACGCGTCTCCGTCAAGATCAGCCGTAAGCAGGCCTTTTATCGTGGAGGATCCCCTCATGCGAAGGGCGGGCGCAACAACGGAGAACTGGACTCCTGTGCGTCCGCGCAGAAGGTTTAGCGCAGAAATATTGATATCCACACTGCCAATTCTGGGCAGGTTTTCTATGCTACCGTTCCAAAGTGTTCCGGTAAAAACCGGACGCAGGTTTTGGTTTTGCGGCATGAACGCCGCGCCAACCCACGATAATGGCAAATGAATAATGAGCGCAGCGGCTAAGACCGGAACCGTAAGGATAGCGCCGAGCCTTCTCACGGCAGAGGCGCAAAGGTAAATTGGGCGCTGACAAGTCCGCTATCGCGCGCCGTGATTTGTACGCGCGATATTTGAACGCCGTAGGATTTTGTTAGAGCGCCAAGGAATTGATAAATTTTCGCTGTATCCGTATCCTCGAACCAAACCTGTAAACTCTCATTATTGCCGGGCTGAACCCGGGATATAATGATGTCAAGACTGCCCGCCGTTTCAATCACGGCGCTGCGCGTAAATGCCGACCGCGTGGACTGTTCTGTTCTCGCCATTTTCGGTAGGCCGCGCGCGACAATGTCCAGATCGCGCTGGGCTGAAGATAAGGTTTGCGCGGTGCTGGCTTTATGATCTGTGATTGGTTTTATACCAAATTGCCACGTTCCAAGGACGAGTACTAACCCGGCGGCAATATAAATAAGCCTGCGTTCACGCGGCGCGAGTGAGGATAGAATATTCACGGCGCGCTCCCGGCCGCGATAACGGCGTCTCCGATCAGCCGTCCGCCTTGTTCGCGGACGCCTCCGGCGCGAAAGACGCCGCCGGATTGCGTCACGGCTTGCTCCAAGAACGTGGCGCTTTCAAACCGGGGATAGATAAAGCGCACGGCGAGTTCATTCTTCGCGGCTTCATATTGCAAGGTCTCTACCGTAATTCCGTCAACGCTTGGCAGAGCGTCAAACAGGATGGACGACAAAGTCATAAAATCAGACGATGCATTGCCGCTGCCCGGCTGAACGGCCCGGGTGACGGTAAGTGCGGGGTTCGGCGGAGCGGGCTCGCCTGTATAATCTGTATAAAGCGCAGCTATCTGCGCGCGTGTGGCTTCAGCTTGCTGGCCCAGAGCGCGGATTTGCGCCGCTTGCAGCGCAGTCCAAGCGAGACCTGCAAAGAGCATGGCGGCAGCAATTTTTGACAAGGCTGCAATGCTGACAGGCATCGCAACCCTGCGCGCAAAAGCGCCGCTCATCAGGTTAACCGCTGCATCGGCGCGGACGCTGGAGAGCACGTCCTGCGGTGTTTGCGCGGCGGGAAGCGCGCCGTCTGTCCAGTCGCGATCCAGAGTGTAGCCCGCTGCGCCCGGCTGCACGGTCCTGTCGGATAAATATAGCGGAGATGTAAGCGCGGAAAGGCTGTCAAAATCGGCAATCACATGATCGGGCCGAAGCGCATACCGGGCGAGACTATCTTGCACGGATGTGATTTTCGCTTTTGTAATGACGGCAATGCGGCGGTCATCGCCGGATCCGATGACAAGATGTTGGTCAACCAAAGGCAGAGCGACTTTATCTTCAATCGCAAAACCAGCCGCGGATAACCGCTCATTGTCGCGCATTTTGGGCAGATCATGCGGGAATATACGTACCCATTGTCCGGGCAGGATAATTGTCAGTTCCGAACGGCTTTTAGCACTCAAACCCTGCTTTTCGGCGTCAGTCTGCGCGGCTGCGCCTTCACTGCCTAGCCGCCAGTGCCACGGCGCTTCAAGGTCTAGTGGCAGCCATATGATCAAAGCGTTATTCATGAGGCACTGCCGGGCAGAATAGGCCGCTTGGCTTCATCCCCAAAATGGCGCGAGAGAATATCGGCCTGATTGCCATTGACGGAAAATTCAAACGCCGCCGACCTCTGGGCCGTGAGATATTCAATATTCGCCTCGATCCAGATATAGCCCGGCGTAAAGGCGAGATAGTCCAAATTCGCATCATTGCGGGACAGGCCTTCCAGAGCGGGCGAGCTTAGCAGTTGGTCCAGATCTTCGTAACCGCCAGCGGGCCGCTCGCGGATGATCTGCGCGGCGGTTTCCAGCGATATGGTTTCCCCGAGTAATGATTGCAGGAGAACGGACTGGGCTAAGGATAATGTGTTGATATTGATAGCAGACGACTGCTCCGCTGGCCGGGCGCAGATAAAGGGGCGGAGCCTTTCATATTTTTCCTCAGTCATTGTCGCGAGCGCTCTTAATTCGGTGATACTGGAAAATTCACTGTCGGCTGTGCGGTAAGCCGATTCAAGTCCCAAATAGGTATAATCCTCGGCCCCGCCGGGCAAGACCTGTTGATCGGCGTCCTGCCAGTCAATCGCGATAGATGTTAGGCTGGCGGCGCTGAGCGGTGACCATCCTAAATTGGTTAAAAGCTGACGCAATAAACGGCGGCCCGGTTCACTGGAAAGCACGCCCAGAGAGACACAGTGCGACCCGTCCCGGACGCTGAGCTGCATCATGCCGCCTTCAAACGGAAAGATAACCGGGGCCATGTTGACAAGCGCGGCATTCATCTCTTCCAGCGAAATTTGAGCAAGCTGCCTGTCTAAATAAGCATCGGCATAATCCTCCGCGCCGCGCACGTACCAATCCGCCTGAGCGTATGCCTGTATATTCATCGTCCGTTTCACCGCAAACCTTACATCGTCCATGAACGCCACGGCTAAGGCGGCCATCAAGCCCATCACGAGCAATGTTGTGATCAGCACAGCGCCGCTATCTTTCCGTCGGGCGCTCATAGCCGCGTCTCGAAATGCTGGGTGAGAGTATCGCCATTATCAAATTCAGCCTCGATGGTGATAATCTGTGGAAATTTAGCGATGTCAGCTGGCTCTAAAAATATTTGCGATACGGTTTGCTCCGCCGTTGTAAACCGAACCTCGATGTCTGAAATGCCGGATAGCAAGATGCGATCACTTGAGTTTGACTGCGGGGCCGGATTGGTTTGAAGCTGCGCGCGGCGAATGAGATTGCCATTATCCATTATATAAGAAACACGCTGAAATTCGCTGCGCGTTTCAAGTCCGCCCGGATTAGGCCGTCCCGCGCGCATGAAGCTGACAAGAACCTCGCCGTCTCCAAAGAGCATATAGCGTTCCATGCCGCCATACGCATCGCGCGCCGGACGCGCGGTCAGGTTGGAGAAGTCTGATGACATTAAGGCGCGGGCCGTAGCCAAGGTCTCAATGGTTTCCAGCCGGGTGTCCATTTGAGCTTTGCCGCGCAACGATGTGGTCAGTGCGGTCATTGTGCCCGCCGATATGAGGGCAAAGATAAACATCGCGATCAAAACTTCGATCAGGGTAAACCCTGCATCGCGCTTCATCGGGTATTCCCCCGAAACGCGGTACGCTCAATCAGGACTTGCTCTTGGTCTTGCTGGCGGACGGTGATGAGAATGCGGTAAAACTCCGGCGTTTCGGTTCGGCTTGTCTCTATCCTGTAATCAAATCTGCGCGACATGGCGGTCTCTACTCCGGAGTCTGAGCCCAATTGCAAGGGGGCTTGCCGCGCGAGGATCAGTTGATTGTCAGCCACGATGCTGGCGAGCATTTTATTATCAATGGCAGATACGGCGCGGGCGCTTTGGGTGCCCGCTTGCGTGAGACCGATAATACCAATGGAGAACACCAATAATGCGGCAAGCACTTCGATCAGGGTAAACCCTGCATTTTTTGTCTCGCGCCGCTTCATGATCGGCGCGCCATAGTGAGGCGGCCATCGCCGCCGCTTTGCAGCACATAAATATCGTCCTCGCCCGATAATGTGAGAGAAAAAATAGTCGACTGTCCCGTGGGTTCAAAAACCGCAAGCGGGACGCGTTTGCGTGTGAGTTTAATCTCGGCTCCGTCTTTGGTTAGGCGCGCCCGAATTGGCTCCCAATCAGTGGCAGCGCTTAATGGCTCCCATGCGCCGTTTGCATATGTCAGGAGCTGATAGCCATCGCCCGAGATAGCAAGCGCTGCGGGCTTACCGGATAAAAGACTGTCTTGCGCGGCCACATTGACACTGCGCACCAATGCTTCTGCGTGAATTTGCACAGCGGGCTTATCGGGCGGGCGCGTCAAAATAATCACGCTGGAAATCAGCCCGATAATCACAAGAACTGCGAGAACCTCGACCAGCGTAAAGCCGCTTTGCGCGTGATGCGTCCGTGATATGCGTTGGCTGGGCCGCAGATTATTGCTCCCAACTGACAATATCAGCCGCGAGCTTTTCGCCGCCTTCGGCCCCGTCTGAGCCATAAGATAAAATGTCAACGACGCCGTGCTCGCCGGGATAGCGGTAAATATAGGGCCGCCCCCACGGATCATTCGGCAGGAACTTAACGTAGCCGCCATCGGCGTACCGATCGGCATTATCCGCGCCGGGCGGCAACTCTTTGAGGGCCTCCAGACCAATATCCTGTGAGGGATAGTCGAGCATATCCAGACGGTACATCTCTAAGGCCTGTTCAATAAGGCGGATGTCGCCTTTGGCTTTTTGTACCATGGCTTTGCCTTGGCTTGGCATGACATTAGTGACGACAAATGTTGTTAATAGGGTGATAATGAGCATGACCACCAAAACTTCAACAAGCGTATAGCCGTCTTCATTCTTTTTGCGTTTCATAATAGACTCCGTTAAAAAGCGAGCGTGTTAAGCCGCAATATAGGCAGGAAAATAGCGCCGATAATCAATAATACAACAAGGCTAAGCAGAATGATAATCAGCGGCTCCAGCAAGCTAAGAAACACTGCGGTAGCGCTTTCAAACTCGCCTTCCAGATAATCTGCTGATTTTGCGAACATTTTACCCACATCGCCGCCAGCCTCTCCGCCCGCAACCATTTGCGTTACCAGAGGCGGGAAAACGCCGGTTTGCTTTAAGGCTTTGCTCATGGAACTGCCCTCCCGGACTTTCAGGGCGGCCACACTGACGGCTTCGCGCATCACGCGGTTGCTCAGCGTATGGCGGGCCGTTTCCATGGCCGTCAGCGCTGGAGTGCCGCTGGCGATCAGCCCGGCAATCGTGCGGGCAAAGCGCGCCGCGTTCAGCCCGCGCGAGAGGCGCCCAATCAGAGGCAAGCGTAATATGAAACCATGCCATTTGCGGTGAAACGCTTCGTTTCTAAGCGCTTGCGAAAACCCTAAAATAGAGAGCGCCGCGATAATCAGCGCCGCAAGACCATAGACCTTCATCCACGCGGATATAGCAATGACGGCCTTTGTCAGGCCGGGAAGTTCCTGTCCGAACGTATCAAATTGCGCGACGACTTTGGGGACAACAAATATCATCAAAATGGTGACAACGCTCAGCGCCACGACGGTCAGGACGATGGGATACACTGTAGCCGCCAGAATTTTCCGGCGGATTTTCTGCGCGGCTTCGAGATCAACGGCAAGGCGCTCCATCACGGCGGCGAGGCGTCCTGATGTTTCGCCGGACGCGATCATGGCGGTATAGAGCGTGCTAAAAGTTTTCGGATGGGATTTAAGCGCGTCGGACAGTCGCTCACCTTCGAGCACTTGCGAGCGCGCACTGAGTAAAATTTGCCGCATGGGTGAGCGTTCAAATTGCAGAGCCGTAACTTTCAATGCTTCTTCGACCGGCGTGGCTGCATCAATTAAAATCGCGAGTTGCCGCGTGGCTTGTGTCAGGTCTTTGTGGGAGGGCGCACGTTCATAGGATAGGCGAGAGACGGTTTTGGTTTTGGCGGCCTGAAGATCAATGGGCGTTAATGTCTGCGCGCGTAAAATGTCACGGGCATCACGCGCGCTGGCGGCTGAGACCGAGCCTTTGATGCGTTTACCATTGGCGTCAATGGCGGCGTAGTCGAATGTCTCCATTAGCATATGCCTTGTTTAGCGCGCGGCATCACTCATCCTCGGACATATTGGCCCGGCAAACGCGCAGCACATCTTCTGCGCTTGTTGTGCCGTCCATCACATGCGCCGCGCCGCTTTGCAGCAGGGTTGAGCGGTTTCTAAACGCGTAATCGGCCATATCGCTCTCGCGCGCGCCGTCATGGATCATCCCGCGCAGCGTATCATCCATCACCGCAACCTCGTAAAGTCCGAGGCGGCCCATATACCCGATAGAGTGGCATGTAGTGCAGCCTACGGGTTTAAAAAATGTGAGCGGTTTTTGTAAGGCAATGCCAAGCTCGGAAAGCTCGCGCGGCGTAGGCGTATAGGGGGCTTTGCAGTCTGCGCATAGCCGCCGGACAAGGCGCTGCGCGGCAATGGCCGTTACGGTTGAAGCCAGCAAAAACGGCTCGATCCCCATATCACGAAGCCGCGTTATGGCCGCAACAGCAGAATTGGTGTGGACGGTGGAGAGCACAAGGTGCCCGGTCAGGGAGGCTTGCACCGCAATTCCGGCTGTTTCCGGGTCGCGAATTTCACCGACCATCACCACATCGGGGTCTTGCCGCAATATGGCGCGCAGCCCGGCGGCAAAGCTCATGCCCACTTGGGTGTTGACCTGTGTTTGGCCGATGCCGTCAAGGGCGTATTCCACAGGGTCTTCGACCGTCAAAATATTACGCGAGCCATCATTTAAACGGCTCAGCGCCGCGTAAAGCGTCGTGGTTTTGCCTGCGCCGGTGGGGCCGGAAACCAGCACAATCCCGTTAGGCTTTTGCAAAGCGGTTTGAAACGCTTCGAACTCCCCTTGCGCCATACCCAGATCAGACAGGTTCATAAGCGAGCTGGTTTTTTCCAAAATCCGCATCACCAGCCGTTCGCCATATTGCGAGGGCAGGGTGGAGACCCGCACGTCGACGGAGCGTTGACCCAAATTGAGTGAAAAGCGGCCATCCTGCGGCACTCTTTTTTTGGCAATGTCAAGCTGCGCCATGACTTTGACGCGGCTCACGAGGACGAGCGAGAGCTTGGATGACAAGTTGAGCATATCGCGGAGCGCGCCGTCGATACGAAACCGTACCGCGAGGCGGTTCTCATAGGGCTCGATATGAATATCAGAGGCGCGGGTACGAATGGCTTCCTGCAAAATGCCGTTAATCAAACGGATAACCGGCGCGTCGTCTTCACTATCCAGCAAGTCCGAGGTTCGGGGCAGATTATCGGCCAAGGCTTCGAGGTTTTCAGGCCCGCCAAGCGCGGTTTGCGCCGTCTCGTTGAGATCCCCTTCCGCGTAGGTTTTCGCCAGAATAGAGTCAAATTCTGACGCGGCCACGTCTTCGATAATGAGCGAGCAATCTGCGGAGCGCCGGGCCTCGATCATGGCCTCCAAACTCGCACCGGGTTTGCGGACAAGCACAGCGCTCTCGCCGCGCATAATTGTCATGACGCCGTTCTCGCGCGCGAAACTATAGGTCAAGCGGGGCAATGATATGGCGGCGGTATTGTTCACAGGGCAAAGGTCATGGAGCGGGGGTCATGGGTTGGGTATAATCTCGTCGAGCTTGGATGTTGAGCGGCCTGATTGCAGCATATCTTGCTGGCGCATATATTCCAAACGCTGCTCTGTCAGCGGCTTTGCGTCGCTGCTATTGCGAATAATGGTGGGCCGCAAAAATACCATCAAATTACGTTTCACCCGGGACTTGCCTTTGGCCTTAAACAAATTGCCGACCAAAGGAATATCACCCAGAACAGGGACTTTCTCAAAATTGATTTCTTCGTCATCTTGGAGCAGCCCGCCAAGCACAATGATCTCGCCATTATTGGCCAGGACTGTGGTACCAATCTCGCGTTTATTGGTGACAAAATCCGATGTCACAGCCGTGAACGCGCCGGAGACAGACGAGACTTCCTGCTTGATTTCAAGGCGGATGACATCGCCTTCGCTGATTTGCGGCAGCACGTCGAGTTTAATGCCGACCTCTTCGCGCTCAAAGGTTCGAAATGGATTGATATTATCCGAGCCAAGGCTTTCCCCGGTCGTGATTGGGATTTCTTGGCCGACCAGGAATGTCGCCTCGACATTATCCAAAGTGGTCACAAACGGTGTTGAGAGGATGTTGGAGTTTTCGTCGGTTTCAATCGCGTTGAGGATAACGCCGAATAATGTATCCCCGGAAATCCCGGCGCCGCCGATTGAGCCGCCTTCAAGGCCGAGCAGTGAATTGATTGCCGCCGTCTCCAATGTTGATTGCGTGGTTGAGCCAAGGCCCGCTTGCGATCCCGCAACAGCGCCGGCAAGCGTTAGAGCATTGGCTGATTGGCGTGAAAAATTGGTGCCGATAAACGGCACGCGGTTGCCATTAGCGCTGCCCAGAGCAAATTGCACGCCGAGCTCTTCGGCGGCTGTGTTGGATATTTCGACAATAATCGCTTCGACCAAAACTTGCGGACGGCGCACATCAAGGCGGCGGATAATTTGTTCCAGCGCTTGCTGCGTCTCGCCCGCCGCGCTGAGTACCAAAGTATTGCTGCCGCCATCATAAGCGACCGTTGGGAGAGGCTGTCCGTCCCGGGCATAGGCGGGCAAGAGTGTGTTTAAGAGCTCTATCAGGCTTTCCCCGTCAGCAAAGCGCAGCGGCACAACACTGACAGCGCCGCGCGGCGAGGCCCCGCCATTATCCATTTGCTCAAGAACGGTTTTGAGACGCGTAATATCCGATGCGCTGCCTTCTAAAATGAGGCTATTACTGCCCGGCACCGCAATCGCCTTATAAGCGGGCCGCGCGCCTGCCAATATTTTGACGGCGTCTTCAGCATCAAGGGCTGTGATATTGTTAAGCCGAACGGTCTCAATTATGCGGTCATTCGTATCCATAGCGCTGACAATAGCGCGGGCTTTGCGTAGGTTTTCAGGGAAATCCGTGAGAACAATAACGTCGCCGCCGGGATTGGCCGTTAATATGCCTTGGCTATGCATGACAGGTTTAATCAGCTTGGCGGCTTCTGCGGCGTCGGTGTAGGAGAGCTTTATTACTGTGGTTGCAAATTGTCCGTCATAGCCGGAATTTTGCACAAAGGGGGCGTCTTGGGCCGCGCCCTGCATCAAGGTAATACGGTATTCCCCATTGGCCGTTCGGACGAGCGTGTAGCCGTGAACGCGCATAACATTTTTAAAGACCTCAAACACCTCGGCTTTGCTCAGGGATTGTTCCGAGGATATTGTGACTTTGCCGTTTACGCGCGGATCGACCAAAAATGTCTTGCCTGTCACCATCGACACATCATCAATAAAGGCGCGGATGTCCGCATTTTGCATGGTGATCAAATGATCGCCCGACGCCCAAGCGGGGGATAGCGGTGACAAACAGAGGCCGATCGCCAGTAGGCTGGTGCGAAGAATTGTTTTCATGCTCATTTCACCATTATGTTCATTGTGCGGCCATCTCTTATGAGGGTCATAGAGAGAGATTGTGACGCATTTATTGCGCTCATCATGGTTTGAAAGTTTGGCTGCCCCTGCGTCAGGTCTGTATTGCCGATTTGCGTGATAATATCGCCGCTGCGTAGGCCATAGGCTGATAGATCGTAATCCGGATTACGTTTTGTTATGACAAAGCCTTTAACGCGCGCGCCGTCCATGGCGCGCTCAACGCTCACGGATGACAAAAACTCGGCGGCCGAGAACTCGTGCGCTGCGGCCGTATTGGCCCCTGCATCTGCCGTTGACAGCACTGCACTCGGCGCTGCGATGAGAGCGCTATTTTTATCCCGCATAAACGTCAGCCGCTCCAGCCGCCCGTCCAGTGACAAGACAATAAAGTCCGGGGTTACCGACCTTAAAACCACGCCGGAGATGATTTCATCGCCAATAGAGAACACATTTTGTGTATTGTCAGGCGTTTGCAAAATCGCGGTGCCGTCAGGTCCGGCGCGCCGTCCAAGCAGTTTAAGATTTAGCGTTGTTTCCGGAGCGTCTTTACCCGCATCGACAGGCGCGGGAGCCCGTTCGCGGTGAAAGGGGTCAAAGGATAATGCGATGTCTTGGCTAGCGCTGGCCTGCGGCGCGTTGGCCGCAATCAGGGGCGTTTTATAATCCGCCCAAAGGCTTTCCGGGCTGATATAAGCGATAACGGCGCGCGCCGCAAAATACACAGCCAGCATCATAAAGGCCAGCATCACGGCATAGGCCGCGTAAGTCCTTTTGCGTGCTGTGTTGTGTGCCGTCATGGTGTGCCTTGATGTTCTAAAAAAGCCTTGGTTTGTTTTCTAGCAGTATACGGCATAGAATGCCACTTATCAGGGACAATAGATATGTCTGATGTCATTGTAGGTGCAACTTATCGTCTCGTAATGTTCATAGATGCGTTAGGCTCTCTTATACTCCAAATTTGACGGTACTATGACGCCGCTTTACGCTCCGGTCTTAGAAAAGCTTTTAAAGGGGAAAAAGATGCAAAAAACTCAATGCGCTATGGTTTTGGCTTTAGGATTGGGGGTGATGGGATGCGGTAATGCGGCGGTTACGCCGGTGCCGGCACATCCTTTTGAAGGGTGCTGGCAAACGGATAATGGGCTAGAGCGCGAAGTGTGGGTTTCTGATCCGTCAGGCTGGCTGTTTGGCTATTCTCTGTCGCGCGGTGATACAGGCCGCATCACATTTTTCGAGCAGATGCGGATTGAAGTTGCTGAAACAGGCTTAAGCCTTGTCGTTATCGGGCCTAAGGGCGCTATTGTGCGCTTTGACCGGGAGCCAACAGACAATGGTGATGCAGACTATAAGTTCGTGAACGCGGTCCACGATTATCCGCAGGTGATCGCTTATCACCCCAGCACTGGGAGGTTGGACGCCCAGATTTCACTCGCTGATGGTTCGCAAGTGCGTGAGTTTAAGAAACGGGCGTGTGATACGCCGTAGCTGCAATGTCTCTAAAGTCTGGGTACCGCGTTGGAAATCAAATTGAGCGGGATAGATTTTGTATCCTTGCTTTGGCGCAGAACAATCCGGGATTGCACATCGGAAATCAGGTCGATGCCCAAAAGCACTTCGCGGAGGAAGTCCTCATAGGAATGCATGTCTTTCGTGACGATCCGGAGCATATAATCCACCGCGCCGGTCACAACCGCGCATTGAACGACCTCCGGCATATTCTCAACTGCGCGTTCAAACTTTTCCATGTTGGCACGGTTGGGTAGCGCTAATTTTACAGCGACGAAAACTTCGAAATCCAGACCGAGTTTTTCCCGGTTCAAAATCGTGACGCGCTGCTTGATAATGCCCAGCTCCTCCATACGCTTAATACGCCGCCAGCACGGGGAGGAGGACAGGCCAACCTTGTCGGCAATATCGGCAACAGACAGAGCGGCATTACCTTGAATAAGGTGTAGAATTTTCGCATCAATTCCATCAATTTGTTCTGGCAATTTATTCCTCCATTCTATATTTACGCAGGAAAATATTGCACATTTTAGCAAATTTCAACAGAAAACGTAAATTAAATCGTTGGTTTAACAGGTAAAGCTACTCTACCTGTTCCAGGAATTTTACGACTTAACAGCAAGGCACCTTTATGGCTAAGCGTTCCAATACATCACGCCTTTATGTGCCGGAGCCGCCGTTTCGGCCCGGCGACACACCTGACTTTTCGCATTTCTCTGTGCCGGCGAAACACACGCCGCCGCGTCCGGATCCCATGGTGGATCATCATGAAACCTTGGAACATTCGCTCGGCTTGATTCGGGTTTTACGGTTTAACGGTGATGTGCACGGGGAGTGGGATCCGAAGCTATCCCCGGATGTCTTGCGGCAAGGGTTAGAGCACATGCTCACCGTGCGTATAATGGACGAGCGCATGTTCAATATGCAGCGGCAAGGCAAAATGTCATTCTATATGAAATCCAAAGGCGAAGAGGCAGTGTCTGTGGCTCATGCTATGGCGATCAACGATACGGACATGACCTTCCCGACATACCGCCAATCGGGTATCTTGATCGCGCGCGGCGCGGATCTTGAAGAGATGATGTGCCAGCTTTTGTCCAACAAAGGCGACGCGCTCGAGGGCAAATCCTTGCCCATTCTTTACTCTTTCAAAAAGCATGGTTATTTTTCAATTTCCGGTAACTTGGGCACGCAGCTTATACAGGGCGTGGGCTGGGCGATGGCTGAAGCTTATAAAAATTCCGACGGAATTGCCTCTGTTTGGACTGGCGAAGGCGCGACAGCCGAGGGTGATTTTCACTATGCGCTTAATTTTGCTTCAACCTACCGCGCGCCGGTCATTATCAATGTGGTTGATAATCAATGGGCGATTTCCAGTTTTCACGGCATTGCAGCCGGTGAGGGCGAGACCTTTGCCGCGCGCGGCGTCGGCTATGGTCTTGCGACCTTACGGGTGGACGGCAATGATTTTCTCGCCGTTTATGCGGCATCGCAATGGGCGGCTGAGCGGGCGCGCAAAGGCGGCGGCGCAACAGTGATCGAGCATTATACCTACCGTATGGAAGGCCACTCGACGTCTGATGATCCGACCAAATACCGTCCTCTCGAAGAACCTGACGCATGGCCGTTTGGCGATCCTATCAAACGCCTTGTAGATCATCTTGTTGCGATTGGTGAATGGGATGATGAGCGACAAAAAGCCCTCGAAGATAAGATCAAACTGAAAATTCGCACGGCCTATAAAGCTGCTGAAAAGTATGGCTCTCTGGCAACAGGCACACAAATCGATCCGTTGACCATGTTTGAGCAAGTTTACGAAGAGCTGCCGGGGCACCTTGAGGCGCAACGCGAAGAATTTAAGAAAGAGCTGGATTAGTCATGGCCCAAATGAACATGATCGAAGCCATCCGCTCGGCGATGGACGTGAAAATGATGGAAGATCCCAATGTGCTCGTCTTTGGCGAGGATGTGGGATATTTTGGCGGCGTCTTTCGCTGCACTGCCGGCCTTCAGGAAAAACACGGCCTTCACCGCTGTTTCGATACGCCGATTTCTGAAGGCGGTATCGTTGGGATCGCAATTGGTATGGCGGCCAACGGCCTGCGCCCTGTCGCTGAAATTCAGTTCGCGGATTATATTTATCCCGGCTATGATCAAATCGCCAGCGAGGCCGCGCGCCTGCGTTACCGCTCAAACGGCGAGTTTACGGCGCCTCTGACGATCCGCACCCCCGTGGGCGGCGGCATTTACGGCGGGCAAACCCACAGCCAAAGCCCGGAAGCTTTGTTCACGCATATTTCGGGTCTTAAGACTATTATCCCGTCCAACCCCTATGATGCGAAAGGCTTGCTGATTACGGCGATAGAGGATAACGACCCGGTTCTGTTTCTCGAGCCTAAGCGGCTTTATAACGGCCCGTTTGACGGCGTTCATGACAAGGCCGCAGCAAGCTGGGCGGGACATGAGCTTGGCGAAGTCCCCGAGGGCCACTACACTATTCCGTTCGAAAAAGTACGCGTGATTGAAACGGGCAATGATGTCACGGTTCTGACCTATGGCACCATGGTGTATGTCGCGCAGGCCGCAGCCAAAGCGGCCGGCGCGGATGCGGAAATTCTCGATTTGCGCTCATTGCTGCCGTTGGATATTGAATCTATTGCCGCATCAGTCAAGAAAACCGGCCGCTGCATCATTATGCACGAAGCCACCAAAACCTCCGGGTTTGGCGCGGAGTTGATGGCGCAGGTGATGGAACATTGTTTCTATTATCTCGAAGCGCCGATTGTCCGCGTTACCGGGTGGGACACGCCTTATCCCCACGCGCAAGAATGGGCCTATTTCCCCGGCCCGAAACGCGCTACAAAAGCCTTCCATGACGTGATGAAGGGGTAAGGCTTTGCCTGACTATAAATTCAAAATGCCGGATATTGGCGAGGGTGTCGTTGAGGCCGAGATTACGGCTTGGCATATCGCTGTCGGCGCGCGCGTCGAAGAAGACGATCCGGTCGCAGACGCTATGACCGATAAAGCCACGATCGAACTGACCGCGCCGGTGTCCGGCATTGTAACCTTGCTGGGCTGCGAAGCGGGTGATATGATTGCAGTGGGCGCTGATCTGGTTGTGTTTGACGCCGATAGTGACGACGATGCGGATCAGCCTGCAGAAGATGCTGCTCCCGATCAGCAGCCTGCCGCTAAAACATCCGGGGAATATAGCTTTAAAATGCCGGACATTGGCGAAGGCGTGGTCGAGGCCGAAATTACAGCTTGGCATGTTACCGATGGCCAAATGGTCGAAGAAGACGACCCTGTAGCGGACGCCATGACCGACAAAGCCACGATTGAACTGACTGCGCCCGTATCAGGCAAAGTCTTGCGGCGGGGCTGCGGCGAAGGGGATATGATTGCCGTTGGCGCGGATTTGGTTGTTTTTGAAACCGAGGACATGCCGGACGCGCCTCAAGCGGCGTCTACGGCGAAGGCTCCAAATGCCGCGCAGTCTGTTGCAACTGCGCCGTCAACACCCACCGCGCCAAAGCTGGCGTCTGCATCAAACCGCGCTCTGGCATCTCCGGCTGTGCGTAAGCGCGCGAAAGATGCGGGGATTGATTTGGCGAAACTCAAAGCCTCCGGCGCGCTTGGGCAGGTCACTCACGCTGATCTTGACCTATTTGAAAAGGCGCTCGAAGAGCTCCCCGGCGAAACCCGGATTAAAATCATCGGTCTGCGCCGCGTGATCGCCGAGCGCATGCAAGCGGCCAAACGCCATATTCCGCACTTTACCTATGTAGAAGAAATTGATGTAACGGAGCTCGAAGCCCTGCGTACGCGGCTGAACGGTAAGCGCGGCGAGCACCGCCCTAAACTCACAGTTCTGCCCTTTATCATCCGCGCGATGATTTCCGGTATTCGCGAATACCCGCAGGTCAATGCCCGCTATAATGATGAGCAGGGCTTTCTCTCGCAATTCGAGCCTGTGCATCTTGGCATTGCCACGCAAACCGATAGCGGCCTTGTTGTTCCGGTTGTCCGCAACGCACAAAGCCTAAGCGTTTGGGATACGGCCACCGAGATTACCCGGCTCGCCGAAGGCGCGCGCAAAGGCTCACTCAAGAAAGAGGAACTCTCCGGCGCGACAACCACGCTCACCAGCCTTGGCCCGCTTGGCGGCATCGTCACAACGCCCGTTATCAACCGCCCGGAAGTCGCGATTTTCGGCCCTAATAAAATCCGTACCAAACTGGTGCTGGACGGCGGCGAGGTGAAAGAGCGCCTTGTGATGAATTTCTCAATATCGTGTGATCACCGCATCATAGACGGTTTTGATGCCGCCAGCATGATGCAACACATTAAAGGCCTGCTCGAAGACCCGCTATTTATGTTTTTGGAATAGGGATGTTTTTGGAGAGTAGGGGGCCTTAGCCCGCCGCGCTCGCGACCGCTCTGATCCGCTCTATCATGGCGTTCAGGCCGTTGGATCTTTGCGGTGATAAGTGTTCTGACAGGCCGAGCTGTGATAGGATCGACCCGGCGTCGAGGGCCGTAATTTCTTGCGGCGTCCGCCCGTCATAAATTGTTAGCACTACAGCCACGAGGCCTTTGACGATAAAGGCATCGCTATCGCCCTGAAAGTGCAGGGTTCCTGCGGCCGTGTCTTTTTGCGTTGTCAGCCAGACTTGGCTCACACAGCCTTTGACTTTGTTGGCGTCGATTTTATCCGGCGCGGGGAGCGGCGGCATGGATTTACCCATATCGATGACATGCATATAGCGCTCTTCCCAATCGCTCAGGAAGGCAAAATCATCGATCATGTCCTGTACATTTTGGGGAATTGTCATAAATTGGCCCTACTCTTGCTCTATTCAAATAGAAAGCCATGAAGGCCTTCGCAAGGGGCGATGGCGGCGCAATTTTAAAGCCGGGTGAGTTTTCAGTTTTGTTTCCCCTCCGGCGGGAAAAGACTGGCATTTTGGTAGTGTTTATCGTCATTTGGGCTCTGCCTGCATTCGAATAAGGAATCAGTATCACCGCTACCCGTCCGCATAAGGGATTATTGGTCGCCAGCGCGATCTGGATCATCTGTATTTTGGCCGCGCTTTTTGGCGCTGTCATGCGCAATGGTGATGCGGGATCGCTGCTGCCTTACGCGCTGATCGGCGCGGCTCCGGCGCTCATTGGCGTCATTTTATGGCCTTTCATCCGGCGCGAATGGGCGCAGATTATCATTATTCTGTCGTGGCTGTCGCTGGCCATCATAGCCTGCCTCGCCATTGCGTTTTACCCCATGGCTTTTTTGTTCATGTGCGCGCCCGCCGCTGCCGCTTTGTTTGAAAAAGAAAAAGTCATCGAGGCCATGTTCCTCGCCGCCGTGTTTGCGGCCCTGATTTACTATGCCGGGCAAAAGGACTTCATGATTTTGGACGCGATTGCGTCTGACAGCCAGTCAGCGTGGGGCAAACAAGCGGCCATCGCTGCGACAATCGCTTTTTTAATCGCTGCTATGTACGGCGCAGCCGACTCTGCCCGTTATAAATATCCAGAAGACGGCATCGGCGTCGATGCGGGTATTCTTGACGCTGTGCCGGGCGGTATCATGCGCGTCACCCGCGAAAATAATGTTTCCTTTGCCACTGACCGCGCGCATACACTGTTTCATTTACCTGGTAATATTGGCGTCCTGCCCATATCCGCTTTGTTCTCTAACGGCGAAGAGCACCAAGCTTTGCTCGACTTAATTGATCGGTGCCGCCGCACCAACAGCTCCGGCAGCCGTAAGTTCAAGCTCAATGACCGGGGCCACATTATACATTCCGAGATCACGGCAACGCCGCTGGAGGATGAGAGCGTGTTGTTGCATATTGCCGACACGACGGCTCACGAGGCCCGCATCGAGTCGCTCCACGAATCCCGCGCCGCCGCCGTCAAAGAAACCGCCGGGAAGACCTTGTTCTTCGCGGGCGTTAGCCACGAGCTGCGCACGCCGCTCAATGCCATCATAGGATTTTCCGATATGATGCGCTCGCGCTTGTTCGGTCCTTTGCCTGGCAAATACGCTGAATATGCGGACCTGATCCATGATAGCGGGCAGCATATGCTCGACCTTATCGGCGATGTGCTGGATTTATCCAAAGTCGAGGCGGGCAAATATGATCTAGTCTATAGCAGCTTTGACGCCGCTGACGTCATCCGCAGTTCCATTAAAATGATCCGGCCTACAGCGGACGCCGCCGCGGTACAGCTCGATGCCGATATTATTGACGATCCGGCTGAGCTTATTGTCGAGGCCGACCGTAAAGCCGTGCGGCAAATGCTGCTGAACCTGCTCAGTAACGCGATTAAATTCTCGCCCAAGGGCGGACGCATTGTTGTCAAAGCCAAAACGATCGGCAATGTCCTCAACGTCACGGTCGAAGATAATGGCTCGGGTATGAGCCCGGGCGAGCTTGCTATGATCGGTGAGCCCTATGTGCAAACCAGCAGCGGCCAAAATAGCGACGAACGCGGTAGCGGCCTTGGTCTGACCCTCGTAAAATCCCTAACGGACCTACACGGCGGCCGCTTCGCTATCGCCAGCCAAGTCGGCAAAGGCACAACGGCTGATCTATATTTGCCAGTGGCGCGCCCGGTTTAAACGCTGGTGATTGTATGGTTTGCGTTTAATTGAGAGTGTGAATAAACAGAAGACGCACGAGACCCTGAAACGAGTTCAGGGAAGCGGCTGCGGGGAGGTTCGGGTCATCCAGTTGGCAACTTCGGCAAACTACAAACCCCGTATCCCTGACGAAAGTCAGGGCCTCTATGCACGCAAAATGCACTCCCACTGGCAAAGAGAATTACTTTCGGGCACCGCACTTAATGAAGCTGGTAGATTACCGGAATAAATCCGGCAATGACGGGGTTGGGTATTCGGCGCTATCCTCGCTTAAACCTTTGGTTTCGCCCGCTATAGCGGGAATAGAAGAAAAATAATCCCCGGTATGGATTTCTGGCGTATATTATGGCCATGAAAACAGACACAGCGGCATATCTGGTCTTACGCCAATTCACCCCGGATGCTTCCGGCCGCCGCCAGAGCTGCGCC